>JAAYCL010000044.1 GCA_012729785.1 Chlamydiota bacterium
ACATCTACGAGAACCCCCTCGGCATCGTGAACGACAACGGCAATGGCTTCACGGACGGAGGCAGCTATACGCCGGCGCAGGCGGTGGGGGTGTGGGTGGGGCGGGACTCCGAGGACTTCGCCATCCAAGCCGGTGACTACGTGACGGTGACGTACGATGGCGGGTTGACGGCGAACGTCTACTTCCCGGCGATCAGCGGCCAAAGCGACCAGTGGCTATATGTGGGCGCGGACGGGTCGACGTACTGGGACAAGGGAATGTGCGACCTGGCGCAGGCCGCCCCCCCGCTGCTGCTGAAGGTGAACTGCCAGCCCGCCACCTCGTCGATTCCGCTAGGGTTTATCATGGACCCTGGGTGGGAATACGGGAAACACGGTTCGTATGTCTATGGCTGGAAGCCATAGCGTACGTGCACGATCGACAGCGCCGAGTGGCGAGGGTACAGGCGAGTTTCTCGGGGATAGCGCCAACGCCCCCGACCCGGCGTTTCTGGCGACTTCCTTTCCGCCGACGATCCCGCGGCGGCGTTCCCCTGTCGTTTTACCCGGGGTGTACTATCCCCGGCGAAGGTGCTATAGTAGCGTCGTGTTTCGTCCGCGCGCCGGGCGGGGCGCACTTTGACGAGAGGAAACGCGGATGCTCCGCAATGTCCTGCTGTTCGGCGACGAGATCCTGAGGAGGAAGGCCGCCGAGATCTCCGCGATCACCCCGGAGGTCAGAAGGCTCGCCGCGGATATGCTCGAGACGATGTACTACCACGACGGCCTCGGCCTTGCCGCCCCCCAGGTCGGCGTCCCGTTGCGGTTGTTCGTGATGGATGTCCCGCGCGAGGGGCACGACAAGCTCGTGTGCATCAATCCGGTCGTGGGGGAGCGCGGGCCGATGAGGAGAATGGACGAGGGCTGCCTGAGTTTCCCCGGCGTCACCGGGACCGTCGCGCGGGCCGCCGAGGTGACAATCGAGTTCACCGATCTCTCGGGCGCGCGCAGGTCGCGAAAGGTCGCCGGGGTGACCGCCCAGGCGGTGCAGCACGAACTCGACCACCTCGACGGGGTGCTCTTCGTCGACAGGCTGAGCGTGGCCAGGAAAGCGGTGCTCGCCGCCAAACTGCGCGCCGTGCGACAGCGCGGCCGGCGGGGGGAGCACCGGTGAGGGTCCTCGTCACGGGAGGGGCGGGCTACATCGGAAGCGTGACGGTCGCGGCGCTTCTCGAGGGCGGCCACGAGGTCCTCGTCTTCGACAGCCTGGAGCACGGGCACCGCGGGGCGGTCGCGCCGGGCGCGCGCCTGGTCGTCGGGGATCTCGCCGACGGCGGCGCGATCGAGAAGGCGCTCCGAACGCATCGCGCGGAGGCGGTCGTGCACTTCGCCGCCTACAGCCTCGTCGGCGAATCGGTGGCGCAGCCGGCGCGGTATTTTTTGAACAACGTCTCCAACGGCCTCGTGCTCCTCGAGGCGATGCGCCGCACGGGCGTCGGCAGAATCGTCTTCTCCTCCTCGGCCGCGGTCTACGGCTCGCCGCGGAGGATCCCGATCGCGGAGGACGACCCCGCGGAGCCGATCAACCCCTACGGCGAGTCCAAGCTGTTCCTCGAGCGGGTGCTCGGCAGGTATCACCGCGCCTACGGGCTGGAGTGCGTCTCCCTCCGCTACTTCAACGCGGCGGGAGCGACGCCGGCATGCGGAGAGGACCATGATCCCGAGACGCATCTCATCCCGTCGGTGCTGCGGGCGGCCCTCGGGAAGGCGCCCGCGGTGAAGCTGTTCGGGACCGACTACGAAACCCCCGACGGGACCTGCGTGCGGGACTACGTCGATGTAGGCGACCTCGCCGACGCGCACGTCCTCGCCCTGAACTGCCGGGGGGAACGAACCTACAACCTCGGCGATGGCAGGGGCTTCTCGGTGCGCGAGGTGCTCGATGCGGCGCGACGCGTCACCGGACTGCCGATACCCGAGGAGGCGGCGCCCCGGAGGCCCGGGGACCCCGCGGTGCTGATCGCGGGCGCGGAGAGGATACGGCGCGAGCTCGGCTGGACGCCGCGCCGGACCGGCCTCGACGAGATCATCGGCGGCGCGTGGGAGTGGATGCGGCGGAACCCGGAAGGGTATCGGGACTGACGCCCCGATCCCCCGCCGGGGGGGCGAACGATCGGGCGTCTCATCGAAAGGCCACTCCATGGCCCGGAGAATCGGCTGTTTCTTTTCCGACGTCTGGCGGAGCGCGACCGATATGCGCTTCTACGGGACGGCGGCCGCCCTACCGTTCCGCTCCGCCTTCCTCCACCTCGTGAAAGTCTCCCTCGCGATCGGCTCGATGCTCGCGGTGATGCTCGCTGCGCAGCTCTTCTTCCTGAACAACGTCTGGCGCTGGTGCGCGGACAACCTCCCCGCCGTGACGGTCCTGAACGGGACGGCGAGCGCCGAGGTCGCCCAGCCGATGGTCATCGAGCACCGGTCGGGCGCGGGCGAGCCGTTCGCGGTGATCATCGACACGACCGGGGCGACGGAAGGCGTCGATCTGAAGTACCGCGCCGGCGTCCTCGTCAAGAAGCGGGGGGTCGTCTTCAGGGTCGGGGAGACGGTCTTCTCGCGCGACTATCTCGCGGACGCCTCGTTCACCATCGACCGCCGCTACTTCGAGAGTCTCGTCGTCCGGCGGCGGTGGATCGCCCTCCTCGCCGCGGGGGTCTATCCGGCCGCGCTCGCCGCCCTCTTCCTCCAGTCCGCCGCCGCGGCGGCCGTCGGCGTCTTCGCGTCGCGCCTCCGCGGCGCGGGGCTTCCGTTCCGGGCGGTGCTCCAGATGAGCTTCTACGCCGCCGCCTTGGCGGTCTGTTTCATCCTCGCCATCCTTCTCGTCGGCGTGCGCCTCGACCCGCGCGTCCTCCTCGGCGTCTACGCATTCGTGCACGTCGCGTTCCTCGTCGCCGCGGTGGTATCGGCGGAGGGAGGCGCCCGTGCCGCGTGATCCCCGGCGCATCCTCATCCTCTGCGCGCTGCCGCTCCTGATGCAGGCGTGCGGCGGGGAGCCGCCGCGGATACCGCTCCCGGTCGCGACGCTCAGGGTGAGAGGGCGCGAGATCAGGGCCGAGGTCGCCCGCGCGCCGCGGGAGATGTCGCGCGGCCTGATGTACCGCCGCACACTGGGCAAAGACTCCGGGATGCTCTTCTCGTACGCCTCCCCGCGCCCCCTGAGCTTCTGGATGAAGAACACGCGCATCCCCCTCGATATCGCGTTCCTCGACGGGGAGGGCAGGATCCTCCAGATCGAGCAGATGCGCCCGTACGACGAGCTCCGGCGGACCGTCTCGCGGGAGCCCGCCCGGTACGCGCTCGAGATGAACCGCGGCTGGTTCGCGGCGCACGGGGTGGGGGCGGGGGACGTCGTGGAGATCCCCGGCGAGGCGCGGATCGGCGCGCCCCATGGGGCGTCCTCCCCCGGCGGAATTCGCTAGGGTGTGCGATGCGATGAGAATCCTTTTCATGGGAACGCCTGGATTCGCGCTCCCTTCCCTCGACGCCCTCGCGGACGGAGGGCACGAGCTTGTCGCCGTGGCGACGCAGCCGGACCGCCCGCGCGGCAGGGGGCGCCTTGCCGCCGCGCCGCCGGTTAAGCGGCGCGCGATCGAGCGGGGGCTGCGCCTCCTCCAGCCCGCCTCCCCCGGCGAGGAGCGGTTCCTCGCCGAGGTGCGCGAGGCGGCCCCCGATCTGATCGCCGTGGTCGCGTACGGGAACTTTTTGCCGCAGGCGCTCTGGGGCCTGCCCCCGCGCGGCGCGATCAATCTGCACCCGTCGCTCCTCCCGAGATATCGGGGCGCGGCCCCGATACCGCGCGCGATCCTCGCCGGCGAGCGGGAGACCGGGGTGACCGTGCTGTACCTCGGCGAGGGGATGGACGCGGGGGACATCATCGCGCAGGAGCGGGTGCCGATTGCGCCGGACGACACCGGCGGCACCCTCGCGGAGATCCTCTCCCTGCGCGGGGGCGCCCTCCTCGCGGCGGCGGTCCGATCGATCGAGCGGGGCACATCCGTCCGGACGCCGCAGGACGAATCGGCGGCGACGTTCGCGCCGAAACTCGCCAAGTCCGACGGCCTCATCGACTGGCGGGCGCCTGCGGAGGAGATCGCGCTGAGGGTCAGGGCGCTGCAGCCGTGGCCGGGGGCGTACACGTCCGCCGCCGCGGCGGGCGCCCCGAGGATGCTCAAGATCCTGGAGGCCTCGGTGTGCGCCGGGGAGTCCGGGGAAACGGGAAGGGTGCTGCGATGCGGAAACGAGGGGATACGGGTGGGCACCGGACGCGGGGTCCTCGTCATCCGGACGGTGCAGCCGGAGGGGGGAAGAGCGATGACGGCGCCGGAGTTCGCCCGCGGGCACCGCGGGATCGAGGGGACGGTACTCGGCAGGTGAGCCGTGCAAAGACGCCCGCCGGGCGCCCGTGGTATGACCGCGTCCGGGGACGGAAGCCGCGCCCCTCGCGCGGGCGCGGCGGGAAAGGCGGGGAAGGCGCCCCCGGATACCGCCCGCGGCCGGATGGCGCGCCCGGGGAGGAGACGCGGACGCATCGTGGAGAGGCGGATGCCGCCGGGCGCGTGGAGATACAACGCGAACGAGCGCGGAAAGGGTATCGGCCCGGCACGCAGGCCGGCGGGCGGAAGCGCGGCGGGTTCGGATACCGCCCGCGGCCGGAGGGCGCGCCCGGGGAGGAGACGCGGACGCATCGCGGAGAGGCGGATGCCGCCGGGCGCGTGGAGCAAAAACGCGAACGGGCGCGGAAAGGGTATCGGCCCGGCGGACAGGCCGGCGGGCGGAAGCGCGGCGGGTTCGGATACCGCCCGCGGTCGGAGGGCGTTCGGAGGGAAAAGGACCCCGCTTCCGGCGCCGCGCCCGCGTCCCGTCAGTCCGTCCCCGAGGCCCGCGAGAACGTCTCGCCGCGCGAGGGCGCCGCTCCGAAAAGGAGGCCCGCGCGGGAGCGGGTGCTGACCGCGCGCGCCTGCGCGCTCGCGGTGCTCCGGCGCGCGCTCGGTTCGGGGCTCTTCGTCTCCGAGCTTCTCGACCGCGAATTCAGGGGCGCGCGGATGCGCCCGGACGACCGCGGGCTCGCCACGGAACTCGTCTTCGGGTGCCTGCGGATGCGGGGCACGCTCGACCGGGCGATCGAACAGTCGGCCGGGAGGCCGATGGGGCGCATCTCGCGGGAACTGAGGGACATCCTCCGCCTTGGGATGTACCAGCTGCTGTATCTCGGCAGGATCCCCGCGTACGCGGCCGTGGACGAATCCGTGAAGCTGGCCCTCCGCCATGGGCGCAAGGGGGCGGAGAAATTCGTGAACGCGGTGCTGAGGAACGCGCCCAAGGAGGTCGGGCAGGTGCGAATGCCGGACCGCGCAGTCGATCCGGCGGCGCATATCGCGGCCGCCCGGTCGCATCCGGAATGGCTGGTCCGGCGATGGGCGGATCGAATGGGCGAGGCGGAGGCGGAGGCGCTCTGCCTCGCCGGGAACGAGGCGCCCCCGCTCACCGCGCGCGTGAATACCGTCCGGGCGACGCGCGAAAGTCTGCTCGCCGCCCTCGCCGCCGAGGGAGTCCGCGCGGTCCCGAATCCCGGCCACCCCCTCGCCGTGGATATCGAGGAACTGCCCCGGCCGATCCCGGAACTCGCGGCGTTCAGGAACGGCCTCTTCTGGATACAGGATGTGGCCGCGATGCGCGTCGCCGACCTCGTCGGCGCCCGGCGCGGCGAGCGGATCGCGGATCTGTGCGCGGGGCCGGGCGGCAAGGCGGCGGCGCTGGCCGCATCGGCGGGGGACGGGGCGGAGCTGTTCTGCGTGGAACTGAACCCTGCCAAGGCGGAGATGGTGCGCGGGAACGCCGCCCGCCTCGGGCTGCGGTCGATCCGCTGCGTGGTCGGCGACGCGCGCGAGGCGGGACGCATCCCCGGGCTCGCCCCGGCTGACCGGGCGCTGGTCGACGCGCCGTGCTCGAACACCGGCGTGCTCCGGCGCAGGCCCGAGGCGCGGTGGCGCCTCCGGCCGGAGGACATACCGCGCCTCGCGGCGGCACAGGGGGCGCTGCTGGCGGCGGCCGCGGACGTCGTGAAACCGGGCGGGGTGCTCGTCTACGGCACCTGCAGCATAGAGCCCGATGAAAACGAGCGGGTGGTCGCGGCGTTTCTTCTGGCGCACCCGGCGTATCTGCTCGACGAGGAGCTGAGGATGCTCCCCCGCACCGGCGGATGCGACGGGGGGTACGCGGCGCGGATGGTGAAAAGGAACCTGTGAGGAGGGCGGCGCCGGGGGGCGTCTCCGGGACGCGGCGCGGCGGGGAGGCCGGATGGCCGGCGGGAATACGGCGATGAAGACGGCGACGATGGCCGCGGCGGCGCTGCTGGCCGCCGCAGCCGCCGCGGCGGACAGCACGGCGCTCTACCGCGGCGGACCGGCGCGCAGGGGCGGTACGGGCGAGATACCCTCCGAAGTCGAGGAGGTCTGGCGGTTCAAGGCCGGGGGCCCCATCAACCGCGACCCGCTCGCCGCGGACGGCCGGATCTACGTCCCCGCGGCCGACGGCGTGCTCTACTGCCTCGACGCCGAGACCGGGAAGGCGGCCTGGAAATTCGACGCGCGCTACAAGGATCTGGGAACGCCCGCGATCGAGGGGGGGAAACTTTTCTTCAGCTCCAGTCTCCGCGAGGTGTCGCTCTCGGAGGAGGAGCTGCTCCTGGAGGACCGCGGGCTGCTCTACTGCCTCGACGCCGGAACCGGGAAGGAGGTCTGGAAGCGCAGATTCCCCGACAGGCTGCTGGCCCCCCTCGCCGTCTCGGGCGGGCGCATCTACCTCGGGAGGATGGACCGGCGCCTCGACTGCCTCGACGCGGCGGACGGAAAGAGGATCTGGGATTTCGCCGTGCGCGGGGCAATCCGGTCCTCGCCCGCCCCGGCGGGCGGGACGATCGTCTTCGGCAGCGAGGACGGCAACGTCTACTGCCTCGACCGGGAGGGCGGGCGGAGGATCTGGAAGGCCGACCTCGCCTCCGCGGTCGCCGCCTCGCCCGCGGTGAGCGGCGGTAGGGTGTTCGTCGGCGCCGCCGACGGGACGATGCACTGCCTCGATCTCGCCACCGGGGAGCGGCTCTGGAGATCGAAGACCGGAAAGACGATTGCCGCCGCCGCCGCGCTGGACGGGGGGCTGGTCGTCGCCGGGTCGAGGGACGGGTACCTGTACTGCTGGAACGCGGCCGACGGCGCGCGGCGGTGGAGGTTCAAGGCGGGCGACCAGGTGGTCGGTTCCGCCTGCCTGGCCGGCGGCAGGGTCGTGGCGGGGAGCCTCGACGGTTCGCTGCACGGCGTCGACGCCGCGACCGGGAAGGGGGTCTGGACATTCGACGCGAAAGGATCCCTCGTCGCCTCCCCGGTGCTCTCGGGCGAAGCGATCTACATCGGGACCAGGGATCGGCTCCTCTACCGCCTCGGCCGGAAAAGCCCGTCCATGCGGCGGACACGCGGCCCCGCGCAGATGACGGACGCGGGGTTCGCCGCGCGGCTCGCCGCCGCGCGCGCCTTCAACGACGCCGGACGTCACGGCGAGGCGGTCGAGGCCGCCCGCGACCTCGTCGCGGCGCGCCCGGATTCCGCCCCGGCGCGCCTCGAATTCGCGCGCGGCTGGGACGGCGCGGGGGAACCGGGCCTCGCCGGCCGCGAGTACGGTCTCGCGGTGCAACTGGAGCCGCGCGACGCCGCGTACCGCAACGCCCTGGGAGGCCACTACGCGCGGATGGGGCGCACGAGGGAGGCGCTCGCCCAGTTCCAGGCGGCGAAACAGTGCGCCCCCTCCGACCCGAGCGCGTATCTGAACACGGGGAAGCTGATGCTCACGCGCGGGGAGAACGAATCCGCCGAGCGCGAGTTCGTCCTCGCGATGGAGCGCGGCTGCGCGGAGGGGGAGGTGCTCGCCTGCCTGGCGGAGGCGGCCGTTGCGCGGCTGGATTTCGACCGCGCGCGTCTGCTCCTGGAGCGCCTCCTCGCGGCGGATCCGGCGAACCCGCGGGCGCGTGACCTGCGGGAACGGCTGCGCAGATAGAAGCGCGGCGCGCCGGGCGGGGAGGTGAGATGGCGAAGCGCGGCGGATCTTCGTGGGGCAGGACGCTGGCGCGGCTCGCGCTCGTCGCGGCGCTGAGCCTCGTCCTCTGGGCGGGGGCGGCCGCCGCCCCGTTTGTCCTGGCGCACCTCGTCGTCCTGCGCGGCGCGTCCGCGCGGCTCGCGGCCGCGGCCGCCGTGGCGGCCGCCGGGCTCGGCGTCGTCGCGTTTCTCTGCTATCTGATGGACCGTGTCTAGGGACGCATCCCCATGCCCGCCTTCGAACTCGTGACCGACCTCGCCCCGTGCGGGGACCAGCCGGGCGCCATCGACGCCCTTGTCCGGGGCGTAGAGGAGGGGCGGCGGCGCCAGACGCTCCTCGGGGTGACCGGATCCGGCAAGACGTTCACGATGGCGCAGATCGTCGCCCGGACCAACCGCCCGACGCTCGTGCTCGCGCCGAACAAGACCCTGGCCGCCCAGCTCTACGCCGAGTTCAAATCGCTTTTCCCCCGCAACGGCGTCGGCTTCTTCGTGAGCTACTACGACTACTACCAGCCCGAGGCGTACCTGCCGCGGACCGACACCTTCATCGAGAAGGACGCCTCCGTCAACGAGCGGATAGACGCCCTGCGGCACGAGGCCACGACGATGCTCTCCGAGCGGCGCGACGTGCTCATCGTGGCGAGCGTGTCGGCGATCTACGGGCTCGGGACCCCCGAGGACTACCGCGGGATGCACGTCCGGGCGGAGGAGGGGGCGGCGTTGGATCGCGACCTTTTCCTGCGCCTCCTCGTCAAGATCCAGTACGCGCGCGGGGATTTCGACTTCCACCGGGGGACGTTCAGGGTGCGCGGGGACGTCGTCGAGGTGTTCCCGGCGAGCGACGAGGAGCGCGCCGTGCGCGTCCGGTTCGGCGGCGCCGCGGTCGAGGAGGTCGCGGAGATCGACCCGTTGCGCGGCGCGGTCGTGCGGCGTCTCGGCGCCGTCTCGATCTACCCCGCGAGCCACTACGTCACCCCCGGGGACCGGATGCGGCGCGCGATCGAGGGGATCAGGGAGGAGCTCGAGCGCCGGCACCGGGAACTGCGCGAGGCGGGAAAGATCGTGGAGGCCCAGCGTGTGCGGCAGCGGACCGAGTACGACCTCGAGCTGCTGGAGCAGTTCGGCTTCTGCCCGGGGATCGAGAATTTTTCGCGTCACCTCGACGGGCGGATGCCGGGGCAGCCGCCGGCGACCCTGTTGAGCTACTACCCCGACGACCACCTCCTCTTCATCGACGAGAGCCATGTGACGGTGCCGCAGCTCCGCGGGATGCAGCACGGCGACCGTTCCCGCAAGGAGACGCTCATCGAGTACGGGTTCAGGCTCCCGTCGGCGATCGACAACCGGCCCCTCTCGTTCGAGGAGTTCGAGGCGGTCTCCGGACAGACGATCTACGTGTCGGCGACGCCCGGGGAGTTCGAGCGCGCCCGGAGCCAGGGGGCGGTCGTCGAGCAGGTGGTGCGCCCGACCGGGCTGGTGGACCCGGAGATCGTCATCCGCGACGCGTCCCTCCAGGTGGATGACCTCCTCTCGGAGATACGCGCGGCGGCGGCACGGGGGGAGCGGACGCTCGTGACCACCCTCACCAAGCGGAACGCCGAGGACCTCGCCGAGTACCTCGAGGAGCACGGCGTGCGGGTCCGCTACCTCCACTCGGATATCGGCACGCTCGAGCGCACGGAGATTTTGCGCGACCTCCGCAAAGGCGAATTCGACGCGCTCGTGGGGATCAACCTGCTCCGGGAGGGGCTCGACCTCCCCGAGGTTTCCCTGGTCGCGGTGCTCGACGCGGACCGGGAGGGGTTCCTCAGGTCGGAGACCGCGCTCATCCAGACGTGCGGACGCGCGGCCCGGAACGTCCACGGGCGCGCCGTTCTCTACGCGGGGACGATGACGCGGTCGATCGAGGCGGCGGTGCGGGAGTGCGCGCGGCGCCGGGAGGCGCAGCTGGCCTACAATGCGGCGCACGGCATCACCCCGCGTTCGGTGCGCAAGGCGGTGCGGGAGCCGATCGGCAGGGTGTGCGAGGCGGACTACGTGACGGTCCCTCTCCGGCGCCCCGACGTTGCGGATCCGAACGAGGCCGCGAGAACGATCCGGGCGCTGCGGACGCGGATGCGCGAGGCGGCGGCGCGGCTCGATTTCGAAACGGCCGCGGAGCTGCGGGACCGGATCCTCGGGCTCGAGAGGATCGAGATGGAGCTGCGGGAGCGCCCGTCCGCCCCGTTCCCCGCCGGGCGCCGGCGAACGAAAGGCCGGGGCCGAAAACCGTAATTCGGGATCCGAGACCTGGAATTTGAGATTTGAGATCCGATATTTGGAATCTGGGATCTGAGACCCGATCCCCAAAAGCGGAATCTGAAACGATGCGCTCCCCCGACAGACTCAAAAAGATCCCCCGGCGCCCCGGCGTCTACCTGATGAAGGGCGCCGACGGCCTCGTGCTCTACGTCGGCAAGGCGGTGGACCTCCGCCGCCGCGTCGCCTCCTACTTCACGAAGCGCGGCGACGGCCGCCTCGCGATCCCGGCGATGGTGGCGCGGGCCGACGACGTCGACTTCATCGTCACCGGCACCGAGAAGGAGGCGCTTCTCCTCGAGGAGACGCTCATCAGGGAGCACCGCCCCCCCTACAACCTGGCGCTCAAGGACGCCTCCGCCTGCGCCCACCTGCGCCTCTCAACCGACGAGGAGTACCCGCGCCTCGAGGTCGTACGCCGCTTCTGCCGCGACGGGGCGCGCTGGTTCGGGCCGTACTCGTCGGTGGGGGCCGCGCGGCACACCGCCCGGTTCCTCCAGCGCGCGTTCCCGCTCAGGGAGTGCGGCGCCGCAACCTTTCAGCGCCGCTCCCGCCCCTGCATCAAGCATCAGATCGGGCGCTGCGCGGCCCCGTGCTGCGGCCGCGTCTCGAGGCGCGGCTACGCCGCGCTCGTCCGCCGCGTGTCCCTGTTCCTCTCCGGCCGCAGCGGGAGCCTCCTCCGCGAACTCGAGCGGGAGATGCGCCGCGAGGCCGCGGCGCTCCGTTTCGAGAAGGCGGGCCGGATCCGCGATACGCTCGCGGCGATCCGCACGACGATCGAACGGCAGCACTGCGTCGCCCTCGACGGCGCCGACCGCGATGCGGTGGGTGTGGCCCGGGAGGGGGACCGCGCCGAGACGGCTTTGCTCTTCGTGCGCGCCGGGCGCCTGCTCGGCAGGCGCCTGCTCTCCGTCGACGGGGGGGGCGACGACCCGTCCGTGGTCGCGGAGGCGCTCCGGCGGCACTACCTCGGGGGCGCCTTCGTGCCCCCGGAGATCCTCGCCCCCTCGACGCCCGCCGGCGCGGCCGGACTTGCCGCGGAGCTTTCCGCCGCCCGCGGCGGGAGCGTCCGGATCGCCGTCCCGCGCCGCGGCAGGAAGCGGGCACTCATCGACATGGCGGAGGAGAACGCAGCCGCCTCGCTCGCCTCCCGCCTCGAACGCACGCAGGAGGCGTTCGAGGTGAGCAGGGAGCTGGCGAGGCGGTTCCGCCTCGCCGCCCCGCCGCGCGACATCGAGTGCGTGGACGTGTCGCACCTCGGGGGGGCGTCGCAGACGGGCTCGATCGTGGCGTTCCGGGACGGCGCGCCGCGCCCCGAGGGGTATCGCCGGTTCGGGGTGAAGGTCTCGGAGGCCGGGGACGACTGCGGGATGATACACGAGATCGTCCGGCGGCGAGCCCGGCGCGCCCGGGACGGGTGGGGGATGCCCGACCTGCTCCTGGTCGACGGGGGGAAGGGGCAGCTCAACGCCGCCCTGCGCGCGCTCAGGGAGGAGGGCGCGCAAGGTACGGCCGCCATCGCCCTCGCGAAGGAGCGCGGCCTCCCCGGGCGCCGTGCGCCCGAACGGGTATTCCTCCCGGGACGGAAAAATCCGATCCCGCTGCGGGCGGGGGACCGGGCCTCCCTCTTCCTCCAGCGCGTCAGGGACGAGGCGCACCGGTTCGCCCTGCGCGGGCATCGCCGCCTTCGGACACGGCGGCTCCTCGACTCCGCGCTCGACCGGCTGGAGGGGGTGGGGCCGGCGAGGAGGAAAGCGCTCATCCGCGCCTTCGGCGACATCCGCGGCGTCGCCGCCGCGGACGCCGCCGAGCTCGCGCGGGTGCTCGGGGACGCGGCCCTCGCGGCGCGGGTGCGGGAGCGCCTCTCCGGGGAAAGAGCGGAGACCGGCCCCGCCCACGGGACATTCCCCAGTTTGTAGCCGTAGGGAGTCATACCGTGTCGGGTAGATGCTGATTCACAATTTCAAGAAGTGGAATCCGCCATTTCTGCATCAAAGCGCGTGCGGTTACACAAGACCGAAACAACGCTGTGTTTCAAGAGTCTTCGAGACGCAGGTTGGGTGGAACGTATCCCATTGTAATGAGATCGGTTGGAACGTTCATTGCGTGCCAGGCGATTCTCAAGACTGGGGATGGTGTAGCCCCGGTTTCTCAGATCCATGTGCGCGTTTCACCCCGCATCTACAAACCAGGGAAAGGCCAGGCCCCGCCCACGGTTGAACCGGAACCGCGGACGGGGTATACTGCACGATATGGGGCCGCTTCCCGACAAGGATGACAGGACGGTGCTGGTGGTGGACGACGAGCCGAGTGTCCGCGACATCGTCACGCGCGGCCTGGGGCTCCACGGGTACGTCTGCGCCGCCGCGGCGGATTCCCGGGGGGCGATCGCCCTGATCGAACGCCGTCCGCCAGCGGTGGTCATCAGCGATATCAACATGCCGGACGAGAACGGGTTCTGGCTCCTCTCGAAGATCAAGGAGCTTTGGCCCGACACCGCCGTCATCATGCTCACCGCCCTCGACGAAACCCAGAGTGCGGTGAACTGTCTGACGCAGGGGGCCGACAACTACATCGTCAAGCCGATCAACCTGAAGGAGCTCGCCCTCTCGGTCGAGAAGGCGCTCGAGAAGCGCCGGCTGATCATCGAGAACAGGGAGTACCAGCTCAACCTCGAGTCGCTCGTCGAGGAACGGACGAACGAGCTGAAGAAGACCCTCCAGATGCTGAAGCACTCCTACGACACGACCCTCCAGGCCCTCGTGGCCTCGCTGGACGCACGCGAGCGGGAGACGGGCAACCATTCCCAGAGGGTGAGCATGTACACCGTCGTCCTCGCCAAGGCGCTGGGGCTGACAAACGCGCGCATCAAGGACCTCTCGATTGGGGCGTTGCTGCACGATATCGGCAAGCTCGGGGTCCCCGACAGCGTCCTTCTCAAGCCGGGGAAACTGACGGAGGAGGAGTGGGCGCTGATGAGCCGCCATCCGGTCATCGGGCAGACCATCCTCAAGGATATCGATTTCCTCGCCCCGGCGCTCGAGATCGTCCACAACCACCACGAGCACTGGGACGGCAGCGGGTACCCGGCCGGTCTCAAGGGGGAGGCGATACCCGCGGGGGCGAGGATCTTCCTGGTCGTGGACGCCTTCGATACCATCACCACCAATCGGCCGTACCGCGCCGCGGTCGATTTCGCCACGGCGTTCGAGGAGATCAGGCGCTGCCGAGGCAGCCACTTCGATCCGACGATTGTCGACTGCTTCCTCGACATCCCTCCGAAGACGTGGCACGAGATACGCCGTTTCACCCTGATCGACTGAACAGGGGGTGTTTCCGATGGCCGGGTGCGCGCAGGAACGAAACGCGGCGGGGTGCGGCTGCTCCTACGAACCGTGCGCGAACAAGGGGCTCTGCTGCGAATGCCTGCGGAGCCACTGGGCCGCCGGTGAGCTGCCCGGATGCCTCTTCCCCCCCGACGTGGAGAGGACGTACGACCGGAGCGTGGAGCGCTTCGTCAAGACCTTCCGCGAGCGGGGACGGTGGTGGTGAGACTTCCGCGCAAGGCGGAAGGGGTGAGGTGGGAAGAGGGGGGCGTCAGCGCGGCCTCTTCATGACGCCGAGCTCCCGGAGTTTCCGCAACGCCTTCCGGGGCGACCGGACCGCCGCCGCGGCGTACCGGGGGGTGAGGTAGCGCCGGAGCGCCCTCCTCCGGGCGCGCCGCGCCGCGTGCGCCTCCCAGGTCTTCGCCGCCGCGTTCCGCTCCTCGAGGATCTCTTCGGGGCCGAGGCTCTCTGTCCTCACCACCGCGTGGAAGAAGCCGTCGTACTCCTCCCAGTTCCTGCTGGTGATCTGTTTCCGCGACTCGAGCTCCGCGTAGAAGCGGCTCCCGGGGAACGGCGTGCTCACGGAGAACTGGACGGTGTCGGGGTCCATCCGCAGGCACCAGTCCACGCTCCTCCTGATCGTTTCCCTCGTCTCTCCGGGGAGGCCGAAGGTGAAGGTCAGGTGGTACAGGATCCCGAGCCTCCGCGTCTTCCGGATCATCGCCTCGGTCTTTTTCAAGTCCATCTGTTTGCCGCAGCGGTCGAGGATGCCCTGGTCGATCGACTCGACGCCGTATTTGACGGCGCGGAGCCCCGCTTCCTTGAGCGCGCGGAGCATCTCGCGGTCCATCAGGTCGGCCCGCGCCATCGCCGCCCACGGGATATCGAGGCGCCGCCTCCGGATCTCGCTGCAGATCGCGAGGATCCGCTCCTTCCCGATATTGAACGTGTCGTCGTCGAAGTAGACCGATCTGAACCCCTCCTCCCTGACGAGGTGCTCCATCTCGTCGACGACCTTGATCGGGTCGCGCGGGCGGTAGAGGCGGTTCCCGTAGACGATCTGCGGCCAGGCGCAGAAGCTGCACCGGAACGGGCAGCCGCGGCTCGCCCACATCTGCACGCTCGGCTCGGGTATCCCCCCGGGCGTGTCGTGGTAGGCATCCATCGGGAGGAGGTGCCGCGCCGGCCAGGGGAGGGTATCCAGCTCCCGACAGAGGGGGCGCCGCGGGGCGGCCCGCGGGTCCCCTTCCGCGTCGCGATAGACGAGGCCGGCGATGCCGTCCGCGGAAGTCCCGGAGGCGAGGCGTCGCGCGAGCTCGAGGGCGGTCTGCTCGTATTCCCCTATGAACGAGAAGTCGACGGCGGGGTTCAGGCGGAGGAATTCCGGCTCGAAGGCGAGGACGTGGAGGCCGCAGACCGCGATCCGCGGCCGGTTCCCGACGCGCCGCCGCACGGCGTCGACGATGCGGAGGTCCTGCGAGAGCGAGATCGTGGAGATCTCGTGGATCAGGAGGTCGGGGTCGAAGGCGGCGAGCCGGTCGAGATACGCCTCGTCGGAGATCCGCTCGGCGCAGCCGTCGACCATGCGCACCTCGAAGCCGTCGCGTTCCAGCACCGCCGCCGCGTAGGCGAGGTGGAACGGAAACGGCATGTAGCGGCTGCTCTGGTGCTCGAAATGGGGCCAGCGGGACCCGGCGCGCACGCCGTAGTAGCCCGGCTTGCGCCACGGGGGGTTGCCGAGGAGCACCTTCATGGCCGACATTCTGCCTCATCCCCGCCCTGTTGTCGAGTGCGACGGCGGAGGGGGCGGGTCGCGGATCCCCGGCGCGACCGCCGCGCGAGGGCCCCCGGCAGGCGGGGGGGAGGCGGGGCTCCGCGGCGGGCTTGACCCGGAGGGGGTTTTCGGACAGAATAGCGCCTCGCGACGGCATCGAAACGGACGCGCGCCGCGAAGCGGGGAAACGGAAGCCGGTTCACCCGGAGGCGTCAATGGTCGTCGTGCGCTGGCTGCTGGTCGTCGAACTGCTGGGCGTCGCCTCCTGGCCGCTCTGCCTCGCCCTCTTCGGCCGCCTCCCCGACGGCGGTTTCGGCGTGGCGAGGCTGCTCGGCCTCCTTCTGGTCGGCTACGCGACCTGGCTCCCGGCCGGCGTGGGCCTCTTCCCGTTCGACGGCGCCTCGATCACCGCGGTCTTCCTCGTCTTCCTCTCCGCCTCCGCCCTCGCCGCCCGCGGCCGTCGCCGGGAACTGCGGCGCTTCATCTCCGAACGGAAGGGGATCCTCGTCTTCGAGGAGCTTTTGTTCCTCTCCGTCTTCGCCGCCGCCGTATTCATCCAGGCGTACAAGCCCGACATCACCCTCGCCGAGAAGGAGCCGGACATGATGTTTCTCCAGTCCGTGCTCAGGGGGGGGGCGATGCCGCCGGAGGATCTCTGGTTCGCCGGGGAGCCGGTCAACTACTACTATCTCGGCTACGCGCTTTTCGCCTGCCTCGTGCGCCTTGCCGCCGCGCGCCCCGAAATCGGCTTCAACCTCGCCGTCGCCACGGTGGTCCCGCTCGCCGCGCTCGGATCGTTCAGCCTGGCGTACAATCTCATCCGCCGCCGCGGGTGGGCGCTCCTCGCCCCGCTGTTCCTCCTCGGGCTCGGCAATCTCGACGCGCTCGTCCGCGCCGTCCGGGCCGGCGGGCTCGGGGGGAGGGACTGGTGGATCGAGATGTTCGCTCACGGCTCCCGGGAGATCCTCCCCGGCACCATCCACGAGTTCCCCGCCTTCAGTTTCCTGCTCGGCGATCTGCACCCGCACTATATGTTCATGGCGTTCTGTTTCCTTCCCCTCACGCTGCTCCTCGTCCTCATCAAGGGCGGGGATGCATGCGCGCCCCCTCCCCCCGCCGTTCGCGCCGGGCGCAGGGGCGGCACGGCGAGCCCGCCCCCCGCGCCTGAATCCGCCTCCCCGGGGCGGGCCGCGGCGCCGGGATGGGGGCTCCCCTCCCTCTTCCTCGCCTTCGCGCTCGGCGCCGTGTTCATGTTCCACACCTGGGACTATCCGACCTACGTCCTGCTCACGGTCCTCTGCGCGTGCGCCTTCCTGCGTTTGCGCCGTCGCGGCGCGCCGGTGTGGCCGACGGCGGCGTGGCTCCTGCTCGTCGTGGCCGTGAGCGTCGTCCTGTTCCTGCCGTTCCGCCTCCGGTTCGCGCCCGCCGCGAAGCCGAGCGTCGGCCTGGTCGCGCCCGCCTACCGCTCGGCGCTCGGGCCGTTCCTGACGGTCAACGGCCTCGCCGCGGCGGCCCTCCTCTCCCTCCTCGCCGCGGAGGCGGCCGTGGCCGCGCGGGCGAAAGAGGGGGGCGGCGGCCTGCGTCTTCTCCTCCCCGCCGTCGTGGCGGCGGCCGCAGCGTGGCTGCTCACCGGGACGGCGGTCGCGGGCCTCGCGGCGGGCGGCGCCGCCGCCGCGGCGGCGCTCGCCTTCCCGCGCTCCGGCCCGCCGCCGGAGCGCCGCTTCGTCCTCCTCCTGGCCCTCGTCTGTTTCGCCCTCTTCCTCGGCTGCGAGATCGTCTACCTCAAGGACTTCTACGGGGAGAGGTTGCAGCGGCAGAACACCGTCTTCAAATACTACTTCCAGGCCTGGATCCTCGCCTCGGTCGTTTTCGCCGCCGGGGGGTGCGGGGTCGCGGCGTCGCTTTCGGGGGCGTGGCGGGCTGCGTGGCGGGTCCTCCTCGCCGCCCTCGTCGTCCCGTCGCTCATCTACCCGGTGCTCGGGACCTGGCACCGGTGCGGGCGTTTCCGCGGCGGGGGGAGGGGGGCGGCCCCGTACCTGCCGACGCTCGACGGCGCCGCCTACATCAGGCACCTGTACCCGGGCGAGTACCGGGCGCTCGGTTGGGTGCGGGGCTGGGTGCCCCCCGGGGCGGTTGTTTTGGAGGCCACCGGCGACCCGTACAGCTTCCACGGAAGGGTCTCCACCTTCACCGGCCGTCCGACGGTGCTCGGCTGGGGGAACCAGGAGTCGCTCTGGCGCGACTGGAGCTGGAAGAAGATCACGGAGCGGAGCGGGGAGATCGCCCGCATCTACGGTGCGACCGTCAAGCGGGAGGCGCTGCCGCTGCTCCGGAAGCACCGCGTCTCCTACGTCTACGTCGGCACGCTGGAGCGGAAGAAGTACCCGCGGGCGGGTCTGGACGCCTTTGCCGGCGCGTTCCCGCTCGTCTACCGGGGGAGGGACGTGCTGATCTACCGCGTCCCGGGGGAGGGGGCCGCCTCGTGAACGCTTCCGTCCGCCTCTCCGTGGTGATCCCCGCCTACAACGAAGAGGAGCGGCTCGGGCCGACGCTCGGGCGGATCCTCGACTACCTGTCCGGGTGCGGGTACCCGTTCGAGATCATCGTGGTGGACGACGGCTCCACCGACGGGACCGCGGCGGTGGCGCGGCGCGTTTCGGAAACGCACCGATCCGTGCGGCTCGTCCCGAACGAGACGAACCGGGGCAAGGGGTACTCGGTCCGCCGGGGGGTGGAGGAGGCGCGAGGGGAGTACATCCTCTTCTCCGACGCCGACCTCTCGACCCCGATCGAGGAGCTGCGGCGGCTCTTCCCGCCCCTCCTCGAGGAAGGGTGCGATATCGCCATCGGGTCGCGGGCGGCCCGCGGTTCCGATGTGCGCGTCCACCAGCCCTGGTACCGCGAGCTGATGGGCAAGATATTCAACAAGATCGTCCGTCTCGTCGCCGTGCGGGGCCTGAGGGACACGCAGTGCGGCTTCAAGCTCTTCCGCGGCGCGGTCGCCCGGGAGCTCTTCGCCGCCCAGCGGGTCGAGGGCTTCTCGTTCGACGTGGAGACGCTCTACCTTGCGCGCAAGGCGGGCCGCCGCATCGCGGAGGTGCCGGTGACCTGGTACAATTCCCCCCGCAGCCGCGTGAGTATCGTGGGCGACCCGGCGCGGATGTTCCTCGACGTGCTGCGGATACGGCTCGACGACCTCAGGGGCCGGTACCGGCCGGGCGCCCCCCGGCGGAGGGAACGATCGTGACGCGGCACCGCGCGGCGCTCATCGCCGCCCTCGTTTTCGGCGCTGCGCTCCGTTTCTACGGCCTCGACTGGGGGAGGCCGAACATCTTCCACCCCGATGAGGCGCGCATCTCCTACGCGCTCGGCGACATCGACCGCCAGGTCAGGGAGATCGAGGCGCGCGCGGGGCGGGGCGAGGCGGTGACGCTTCTCGAGCGTCTCGACGCCCATAACCCGCACTTCTTCGCCTACGGTTCCCTCCCGCTGCTCATGATGCGCGGCGCGCAGCGCCTCTTCGCGCGCAGCGATCCGTTCCTGGTCGGGCGCGCCCTCTCGGCCGCCTTCGACACGCTCACCATCCTCCTCGTCTACCTGCTCGGCGCCCGCCTCTTCTCGCGGCGCGCCGGCTGCCTCGCCGCCCTCTTCTTCTCGTTCGCGGTCCTGCAGATTCAGCTCTCCCACCTGCTCACGGTGGATGTGATGCTCGCGAGCCTCGTCACCGCCTCGGTCTGGTTTTCGGCGCGGGTGATGGCGGAGGGGAGGTGCAGGGACTACGCCCTCGCGGCGGCCTCTGCCGGGCTGGCGCTCGCGACGAAGGTGACCGCCCTCCCCGTGCTGCTGCCGCTCCTCTTCGCCCACGGGGCGCTTCTCGTCCGGCGCGGCCGCCCCTTCTCGGCGGCCGGGTGGGCGAAGCTTTTCGCGGCTCTTCTCGTGACGGCGGCGGTCTTTGCGGCCGCGGAGCCGTTCTTCTTCCGCGATCACCGCGAGTTCATGCGTCAGCTCATCGAGCAGAAGAACATGGTCCGGGGGCACTGGGCCCCGCCGTGGACGCTCCAGTACGAGCACACCCTGAAAGGATTCTATCAGCTCAAGAACCTCCTCGCCTACGGCCTCGGGGTCCCGGCGGGCGCCCTCCTCCTTTTCGGCGCGGGGTTCCTCGTCGTTCGAACCGTCCGCCGGCCCGACCGCGGGGTGGTGCTCCTCCTCGCCTGGTTTGTGCCGGTGGCGGCGGCGACCGTCTCCTTCAAGGTGAAGTTCCTCCGCTATCTCGCCCCCCTCGTCCCGTTCCTCTGCGTGCTCGGCGCGGGCGGGATCTGCCTTCTCGTCGCCGAGGCGCGGCGCCCCCTCGTGCGGCGCCTGCTGGCGTTGGCGGCGGGGGCCGCGGTCGCCTTCTCCCTCTTCTACGCCGCCGCCTACACGAGCATCTACCGCAGCGAGGACACGCGCATCGAGGCGTCGAACTGGATCTACCGGAACGTCCCGCCCCGCTCCACCATCCTCGGCGAGACGTGGGAGTTCTGCGTCCTGCCGGCGCACACCCCCGCCGGGGACCCGGGGAGGTTGCGCTACACGGTCACCGCGCTCGACATCTACCGGCCCGACGACCGCGCCAAGGTCCGCCTCCTCGCCGCGCAACTCGCCAAGGGCGACGTCATCGCCCTCCCGACGAAGCGGATGTACGGATCGGTTTTGCGGGTGCCCGATCGGTACCCGTTCAGCGCCAACTACTACCGGCTCCTCTTCGAGGGGCGGCTCGGCTACACGCTCGTCAAGAGCTTCAGCTCCCGTCCGCGTCTGGCGGGGGTCGTCTTCAACGACGATTTCGCCGACGAGAGCTTCACCGTCTACGACCACCCGAAGGTCCTCATCTTCCGGAACACGGGGCGCTATTCCGCCGAGCGGATCGAGCGGCTGATCCGCGCCGAGCCGAAGAGGGACTGGTGGCCGGTGCTCGACGCGGCGCTCGCCGCGGACGAGACGAAACCGCCCTGGGGCGGGGCGGAGGCCGGCCCCGCGCCCCCCGACGCCGCCGCGGGGCGCCGGGGGGCCTGGGCGCTCCTCGCCTGGCTTTTCGCGGCGGAGGCGCTCGGTCTGATCGCCCTGCCGCTGGCCGCCTCCCTCCTCGGCGGGCTGAGGGACCGGGGCGGCGCGTTCGCCAAGACCCTGGGCATCGCCCTCGTCGGCTGGATCGTCTGGTTCTCCTCGAGCCTGCGGATCGCCCCGTTCTCGCTCCCGTCGATCCTCCTGGCCTGCGGCCTCGTGCTCCTCGCCTCGCTCGCGCTCGCCGGACGGGGGTGCGGCTGGCGCCGCTTCTCGGGGGGGGCGTACCGGGCGGCGCTCGCCTCCGAGGCGGTCTTTCTCGCCTCGTTTCTCCTCTTCGCCCTCTTCCGCCTGTACAACCCCGACATATTCTGGAGCGAGAGCTCAATGGACTTCTCGTTCATCAACTCGATCCTCCGCTCCCGCTATCTCCCCCCGATCGACCCGTGGGCATCCGGCGTCTTCCTGAACTACTACTACTACGGGCACTACCTTGTCGCGATGCTCGCGATGCTCGCCGGCGTCCCGTCGACCGTCGCCTATCCGCTCGCCTTCTGCCTGATCCCCGCCCTCGTGATCTCGTCCGTCTTCTCGATCGCGCTGACCCTCGCCGGGCGGATCCGGTGGGGGCTGGCGGGGGCCGCCGCGGCCGGTATCCTCGGAAACCTCGACGGCTTCTTCCTCCTGATCGACGGGTTCCGAGGGCGGGAGGCGTTCTACCGCCTCCTCCGCCTGAGGATGCCCACGGGGTTCGAGCATTCGTACCGGTTTTTCCGCTGCGCGCACGAGGTGATCCCGAACACGGTCCACGAGTTCCCGTTCTGGAGCTTCATCTTCGTCGATCTCCACGCGCACCTGATCGCCATGCCGTTCGTCCTCCTCCTCGTTGCCCGCGCGCTGGACCTCGTGCTGCGGCGCCGTCCACCCGACCCGCGCACCGGGGAGTCCGGCGCGGCGAATTTCGCCGCGACGGCGATCGCGTTCGGGACGCTCGTGCCGACGAACACCTGGGATTTCCCGACGCTCGGCGGCGTCCTCGCCCTCGCCCTCTTCCTGCGCGGGCTCATCCGGCGCCGGGAGGAGGCCCGCGGGGTCCCGCTCGCCGCCTACTCGATCTGGTGGGGCTGCGGGTTCGGCGGCCGCCTGATCCGTTCCCTGATGAGCGTTATGCGCCTCGAGGGGCCGGTCGGGAGGCCGCTCGGGGCGCTGCTCGACGCCTCCCGCTCGTTCCTCTTCCTCGCGGCGGCGGCGGTGGCGGCGTTTACGCCGTTTTTTCTCTGGTTCGGCCGCGAGGGGATGGGGATCGGCCTCGTGGGGGGGCTCACGACGCCCGCGGGGGCGCTGCTCCGCTTCTTCGGGCTCTTCCTGTCCCTGATCGCCGCGTACGTCGCGATGGAGCTTTTCCGGTTCATCGACGGGGGGCGCGGCCTCGTGCGGCGCTTCGCGTTCGTGCTCCTCCTCTTCCTCGCGGCGTGCCTGCCGTGGGCGGCCGCCGGGCGGACGGGCGCGCCGGACTACGCCTCCCTCTCCCTCGTCCTCCTGCTGCTCCTGCCCGGCTTCGTTGTCCTCTGGAGGAACCGGCGCGACGCAGGCGCGGTCTTCTCCCTCCTCCTGGTCCTCTACGGTTTGGCGATCGTGGCCGCCTGTGAGCTGTTCCACATACGCGACTTCCTCCAGGGCGGGGTCTGGAAGAGGATGAACACCATCTTCAAGTTCTACATCCCGGTATGGTTCTTCTTCTCCATCGGCGGCGCCTACATCCTGAGCCGCGTGGCGGCGCGCGGGCCGCAGCCGCCGGGCCGGATGGCGCGCCTGATCGGCCGCCTGACGCGAACGTCCTGGTGGACCGTCTTCTCCCTTCTCGTCGCGGCCTCGTCCGTCTTCACCGTGATGGGGCCCCGCGCGCGGACGACCGGGGACGACCTGTACCCGAGGACGGGGCTGGAACCGCCCGCCGCGGGCCGCGTCGGCTTCCCGCGCACCCTCCTGCCGCGCCTGCGGATCGACCCGACGCTGGACGGGCTCGCCTGGATGCGCGAGCGGCTCCCCGACGAGTGCGAGGCGGTCGAGTGGCTTCGCCGGAGCGTCGGCGGGCAGCCGGTGATCGCCGAGGCGACGCTCGAGGACTACCGGTACGAGTACGCGCGCATCAGCTCCAACACCGGACTCCCCGCGGTCCTCGGCTGGTGGAGCCATGTGGACCAGCGCGGCTACCCGTTCCGCGACATCCGCAGGAACGACGTCTCCGCCCTCTACCGCTCCGACGACCCCGAGGAGATCCGAACGCTCGCGGCCAAGTACGGCATCGACTACGTCTGCGTCGGCGCCACGGAGCGCCGCGCCTACACGCCGGCGCAGCTCGCCAAGTTCGACCGGATGCCGGGGCTGTTCAGGCCGGCGTTCAGGAACAAAACGGTCACCGTGTACCGCCTCGCGCGCGCGCCGGCGCCGGACGCCGGGGAGGCGCCCGCCGCGGCGGGTCCCGCCCCCGCTTCGACGGCGGCCCCGAAGGCCTCCCTCCGCGGCGCCGGGGAGGGGGAGGGGCCGGGCGAGTACAGGGAGCCGCGCGGGATCGCCGTGGACGTGAACGGCAACGTCTACGTGGCGGATTTCAGGAATGCGCGGATCCAGAGGTTCGGCCCCGACGGGCTCTTCATCGGGATGTGGGGGGAGGAGGGGGATCTCCCCGGGCAGTTCAAGGACCCGTGCGACGTCAAGGCGGACGCGAAGGGGGGGATCTGGGTTGCGGACACGTTCAACCACCGGATCCAGTCGTTCGTCGCCGACGGGACATTCGTCGCATCGTACGAGGGCGGGCTCTTCGCGCCGCGCGGGATCGCGGTGGACGGACGGGGGCGCGTCTGGGTCTCCGACACGGGCAACGGGGCGGTCAAGCTGTTCACGGCGCCCGGCGATCCGCCGCGTCTGATCGGAAGCAAAGGGACCGGGGACGGGGAGTTCGACATGCCCGTCGGGATCGCGGTGGACCGGGAGGGGCGGGTGTACGTGGCCGACGCGGGCAACCGGCGCGTCCAGGTGCTCGACCGGGAGGGGAACTACCTTCGCCAGTTCCCGGTCGACGGGTGGCGGGGCGGGGCCTTCAACGAGCCGTACCTCGCGCTGGACGGGCGCGGCGGCATCTACCTCACCGACCCCCTCGGGCACCGCGTCCTCAAATATTCGAGCCGGGGTGAGCTCCTCGGGACGCTCGAACCGTCCGAGGGGGGAAAACCGCTCCTCCAGTTCCCGATGGGGATCGCGGTCGGGAACGACGGCGCGACGGTGCTCCTGGTCGACTGCCGGAACCACATGGTGCGCTCCTTCGACGCGCGGGAGTTCCGCTGAGGCGGCGGCCTGCCGGCAGGGGACGCTACCGCTCCCGCGTCAGGCGTATGTCGTCGAACCAGGCGCACCCCTTCGAGGTCCCCCATCCGCCGATGTAGACGGCGAGCGGGTGGCGCTGGTCGTTCTCGATGCGGAACTTCATCTCCCGGTAGGTCCAGTCGTAGGTCCCCGCGGGCCAGACGAGGGATTTGTCCTCCATCCCCTCCAGCCCCACCAGGGCGCCCTTGCCCCCGGTGGAGAGGCGCTCGGCCTTCGCCCAGCCGCTCAAAAGGTAGGTGCGGCCGGCCTCCAGGAATACCTGCTGGACGACGCCCCCGTCGCCGCCCTCCGCGCTGCAGATCCTCAAACACCGTTTTCCCTCCCGGGACGGGGTCTCCTCCACGCGCGTCTCTACGGACGGCTTGAATGTCTTGGCGCTCCACCCCTCGGGCATCCCCTGGTTGTCCACGAGCTCGAAGCTGGGGTTCTGGAGCGTCGCCGGCCCGCCGGGGGAGGCAGCCTCCTCCACCGCCGGGCTCGGGGGGGCGCGGCGCGCCGGGGCGGGCCTGATCGCCCCCTTGTCCGTCTTCAGCACCTTGTAGAGGATGAGGTGGTCGGATTCGTACTCCACGCGGAACAGGGACGGCGGGACGGCGGAAAACCCGGCTTGTTTGAAGAGATTGTCCAGCCCGCGCCTGTTCAGAAGGAGGTAGTCGGCGCCCAGATGCCCGCTCAAGGTTGCGGCGGTCTGGAAATCCCTCGCCGCGAAGATCTCGTCCCTCGCCCGCATGATCTCGGCGTGGAACGGGGAATCGTTCACGTACTCCGGAACGATGTGCGAGACGGAGCCGCGGAAGGAGATCGTCGCGAGCATGGAGGCCAGGTAGTCGAGCGGTTCGTTCGGGGCGACGATGAAACTGTCGGGCGGGGTGTGGTCCCGGATCCAGACGAACTCCTCGTGAAGCGTGCACGGCATGGTCAGCGGTCTTGACCGGTGCCGCACCTCGTAGACGGTGCCGTAGAGCCCGATCGCCAGGCAGGCGAGGAGGGGGAGCAGGAGGCAGAGGCGCGCGCGGATCCCCCTGAACCGTTCCATGAACAGACAGCAGAACCGGCCGGTGAAGACGCTGAGGGAGATCTGGGCGGGGATGATGCAGCGCATCCCCCAGTCGTTCCAGAGCGCGGACTTCCGCACGCTGATCGCGGCGAACGGGATCAGCGCGGCGCAATACAGGAAGAGGGGGAGGAACGAGAACTCCTTCCGGCGGAGAGCCCAGCAGATCCCCGCGATCCCCAAAAGATAGGTGGCGCCGAACTCCAGCGGGTAGGCGACGAACCAGACCGTCGCGTACTGCCAGAAACGGCCGATCTTCAACTGCCATGCGTGCGGGTAAAACGGGGTCAGCGCGTTCGCCCCCGAGGCGGCCAGGATCTGATCGAGGGAGAGGAGGCCGCCGCAGACGGGAATCAGGATGACGAGGAGGGCCGGGGTCAGCCGGCCGCGGCGGGTAACGCCGATCAGGAGCTGCGCCGCTCCCGCCGCGAGCAGGAGCATCCCTCCGATGCCCGCGATGAAGAGACTGTACCCGACCATCGCCCTGAAGAGCACGGCGGCCAGCAGGGCGTACCTGTACCGGACCGAGGCCCCGGGCGCCTCCTGCATCTCCCGGGTCAGAACGGCGATCAGCAGAAGGACGGCGGCGCCGAACAGGTGCTGCGGGACCCAGATGAAAAGGGAGTAGAAGGTATTCACCAGCGGGAGCTCGCCCAGCATCCCCATCGTGCCGTTCCATCGGTCGATATGGTGGTGGTCGAGGATCCCGAAGTGGCGCAGCGGCAGGATATCGAGGCCGTAGGCGACGGTCATGCAGAGCAGCGCGATGAAGACGCCGCACCGGCACCGAAGATACGACCGGCTCACCAGGTACGCCATCCCGATGAACAGGAGGCTGGTGACGAGGATCTGGATCCCCCAGCAGGTCGGCAGGCCGAGCGCCCCCCCCGAGAGCGCCTGGAGCATGGCGACGGGCAGATGGTAGCCGAAGTAGTAGGTCAGCGTCTTCAGGGCGAAGAACGGGTTGGCGGGGGGGTACCCGGTCGAGAGGAGGGCGCCGGTGAAGGCGAGGTTCTTCTTGAAATCGCCGACCTCCGGCAGATAGGCGATCGCTTTCCCGAGGTGCGGAAAGAAGCAGCAGGCGTAGGGCAGGTAGACGGCGTAGAGGGTGCCCAGGCACAGGAGGCAGAGGGCGGCGCGCCACGGCGTCGGCCGCGGGAAGGAGATAGACGGGGGGGAGGGGGGGGAGGCGAGGAACAGCGCCCACGCCGCGGCGGCGAACGCGGCCAGGATCGACGACGGCGCGAACCCGAGGAGGGAGGCGGCGTAGTGCAGGAAGAGGGAGCTCAGGGCGAGGCTGGTTGTGGCGCAGACGATCGCGTTCCTGACGTTCATGACGGCGTAGTCGTCGCTCACCAGGCGCAGGGCGAGGAAGCCGAACAGGAAGGACGAGAGGGCGAAGAAGGAGAGCGCCGGGAAGAGATGCACCGCGCCCCAGACGACGAACGCCGCGCCGGCCGCGCGCGCGAGCGAGGAGCGCTTCATCGGGACTCGTCCTCCATGGACGGCTCCAGCGACGCGCGCGGGATCAGGAAGGAGCAGAACACCTCCCTTCCCCGGGCGTCGCGATGCCGTTCCAGGATCGCGTCGGGATGGTGGCGCCGCACCAGGCGCGTGACCGTCTCCCGCCGCGACGGGTCGGCGAGGATGAGGCAGGCGTCCTTGCCGTGGGATTCCTTCAGGGGGAGCGCGTCCTCAAGCCGCGTCTGCTTCAGCTCCCCCAGGAGGTGCGGGGTGATCTCGTGCCTGTGGCCCGGTACCAGCGCGCCGTGCCGGTGGACGATGTAGCTGTTCACGTTGAAGCCGGGCCCGTCGAAGTAGATGAAGTAGTTGTCCGCCATCCGGGCGGCATAGGCGTACGGCAGGGTGGTGGCCGCGTAGGTGTCCCACGGGTAGAAGCGCGCGGCCAGCACGTTCCAGTTCTCCCTGCCGAGGAGGAGGAGCGCCGCGGTGAAACAGATTGCCGCCGCGCGGCGGGAGAAGGCGCAGAACGTGCGGTCGAGCAGGGCCAGCGCGATTCCGGCGAAGATGAAGGTCATGACGGTCGCGCAGACGAGGCGCCTCTCGAACGGCCACGCGAGGAGGCCGGGGATCAGCCCCGCGAAGAAGGAGACGGTGACCATGTAGTAGGGAAGCTCCCGCAGCCGCGAGAGGCTGTACCCGAGCCCGACGAGGAAGAGGATGCCCACGGTGGGGCTGAGCAGCGGTACGTTCTCGTAGGGGCGCGGGGTGCCGTACGGGGCGGTGGACCGGTTCCAGGTCTGCAGCAGAAACGGGAGGTTCTTCTTGAACTCCGCCCAGTCCTTGACCGACGGGTCGACGGTGTAGCCGAGGTGCTTCTTGGTGAGGTAGTAGTCGGGCCAGCGCGCCCAGTCCTTCCCCAGCGGAACGAGGCTGACGGCGAGGAACGCCGCGGCCCCCAGCGCGAGGTGCGGGAGGCGGCGGCGGTAAAAGCCGGGGTCGGCCAGGAGGATGTAGGCGAGGATCAGGGCGACGGAGACGGGGACGGCCCTGAACGGGGGGTAGCCGAAGAAGCCGAGCGCAAGGCAGGCCCCGCAGAGAAGGAAATGATACCAGCGCCCGGTCCGGTACGAGAGGTACAGCAGCCAGAGCACCAGGAGCTGGAACTGCGGGGCGAGGCCGAGGCGCTCCGCGATCTTGCTGATCACGTTGTGCCAGAGCGAGAAGGAGAGGAGGAAGGTCGCCGCGATCGCGGGGTAGTCGCCGAAGAGCCGCCTCGTGAAGAAGAAAAGCACGACGAGCATCAGCATGCCGTTGACGAGCGAGACGGAGCGGAGGACGGGGATGGAGACGCCGAACAGCTTGAACGCCGCGGCCACGAGATAGAAGTAGAACGACTCCCTCAGATGGAAGAACGGGCGGTACGAAAGCGTCCCCTCGGCGATCTCGATCCCCACCCGCGCCTTCACCGATTCGTCGATGTCGAGGCCGGGGATGGCGTCGGCGTACCGGTAGAGGCGGAGGAAGAGGGAGAGCGCCATCAGGAGGGCGAAGACCCAGGGCAGGACCGCCCGGGGGATGGATCGGGGCGCCCCCCCCCCGCCGTCCGAGGCGGGGGCGCGCAAAAAGAGGAGCATCGTGGCGAGGACGGAGGCCGCGAGCAGCCAGGCGCCGAGGACCGGGTGCGACGACGCGGGCGGGTAGACGAGCGACTGGCCGACGGTGGCGCAGGCCAGGATGGCCGTAAGCAGGATCGGACGGGGGGAGGCCCTCCCGGAGCCCAGAAGCTGCACCCCCAGGAGAACGGCCTGGATGTACAGGAGCGTGTCAAACGGATGCGCAGGCAGACTCGGCATTGTCGAGCTCGCGGCGTATGCTACACTTACGCAGTACCATATCGGAAACGCCGCCGCCGCGCAACAACTACCCGGCCGTTCAACGTCGGGCGCCGCGGGCGGCGAAGGCGGGGGGGGGGGGCGACGGATGCGGCACAGGACGACCGCGGCGCTTCTCGTCGCGTGCGCCGCGCTGCTGGGGGCGGGGTTCGCCGTGCGGGCGCTGGTCCCGGTGGAAGGCCTGACCATCGACGAGGCCGACTACCTCTTCTCGACCTTCCGGTACCTCAACGGCGAGCCGCTCAAACTGCATATCATCAACGGCGGCCTGTCGCTGCGGGCGTTCGCCTTCGCCCCGATCGCCCGGCTCGTGTCCGAGCCGTACAAGATCAACAGGACGATCTGCGGCATCGAGGCCGCGCTGGGGCAGGCGGCGATCCTGTGCGCGGCGTTCCTGTTGTTCGGCGCCTACGGGCTGTGCGTCGCGGGCCTCACCCTGTGCGCCTCCCGGATCGGGCTCACCGCGCATATCTTCTGGCACGTCACCTGGCTCCTGCTCCCGATGGGGTTCTTCTTCTTGATCTTCGCCCACCTCTCCGAGTCGCCCCGGCCGGCCGGCAGGCGCGTGGCGTGTTGCTTCGCGATTTTGGGCGCGGCGATATTCTGGGCGGTCTTCACCTACGCGGGGGGGCGTTCGCTCATCCTCGCCGCCCCCTTGTTGGCCGCCTATCTCGTTGTGACCCGGAAAACAGGCGTCGGGACCGCGCTCGGCTCCCTCCTCCTCTGCGCCCTAACCGCCTGCGCGCTCGGATTCGCCTACGCCGGCCTCTGCGCGGACGGGGGCGCGACCTTCGCCGGCCGGCTGCGCGCGGTGGGCGACGTCTACTTCCGCCACACCGGATGGGGCAGGTACGTGCCGGTGTCCCGCTACCCGCACAACGCCGTCGCCCTGTACCGCCAGTTCTTCGATCCGGCGCAGAACGACTACGCCTCCCCCGCGAACGTGATGAGCCCCGTGCGGGCCTCGGCCCTCCCCCCGCACCTGGCGTTCCTGGCCGCGGCGGCGCTCTGCGCGATGCTCGTCGACCTCGGCCGGCTGCTGTGCATTCGTCCGGCGCCGGCGGAGGCGCGCCGCCGGTTCCTGCGCGACCTGTTCCTTCTGCTCTTATTCCTCGCCGGCGTCTCGCCGGCGATCATGAGCGACCAGCCGACGCTGAGGCGTTCCCTGATGGGGATTTCGGCGCTCGTGCTGCTCGGCGCGCGTCCGATCGTCACCGGGGACCGCTTCCCCCGCATGCGAAAGGCCTGCGCCTGCGCGACCGCGGGGCTGGTGCTCTGGTCGTCGCTGCGCGCGGGCGCCTCCCTGAGGAGCGAATACCTCGCCTACGTCCCGTACCACCGGGCGGGACCGACCCGGCGGATGCACGAGACGGTCAAATCGCTGACGGGACGGGAGGGGATCGACATCGTGTTCATCCCCGACAGCAACCCGTACAGGTTCTCCTGCTTCTACGGGGACCCGGCGTTCGCCGCCGCGCTCGACCGGAGGATCGTCGGCTGGGGGGAGATCGTTCGGCACGTGGCCGGCCGGGAGGGCCAAACCGTCGTGGGGATCATCTGCGAGAACAACGACCTGGCCGAGTTCGAGGAGCGATACGGCATCCCCGGCACAAACGGCTTCGCGCGCCACATAGGCAGGGAGATCGACTCGGGAAGGGGCGTCGCGGCGTGGAACGATTTCACCGTGGCGTGCTGGGGAGACCGGTGCGATCTCGTGGAGTCGCTCCTGCCGCGGCCGCGGTCGGACGCCCGGCTGCCTAACGTCCCCAACATATGATGAGCGCCCGTCGCGCGCTCCAGGGAGGGCACTGATGTCGATGCGCACCGAAGAGCCACACCCCCCGGCCTCGACCGCCGGATCGAAGACGCCGGGCGGCGCCTCGGCGGGGCGGGGGGTCGCCTTCCTCTCCCTCTCGAAGGGCTGGTTCATGGTCGCCGGCTACGCCGGCGTCTTCGGCCTCACCCGGCTCCTCCCGAAGGAGCAGTACGGCGTCTACGCGGTCGTGGCGGGCATCGTCTCGATCCTCGGCGACGTGCTGATCCGCGGGACGATACAGGCGGTTTCGCGCTTCGCCGCCGGGGATCCGTCGCGCGCGGAGTCCGTCAAACGGGCGGCGCTCAGGCTTCAGTGCCTCCTCGGGGGGGGCCTCTTCGCCGCCTACTACCTCCTCTCTCCCCTGATCGCCCGTTTTTTGCACGACCCCTCCCTCGTCGGCCCGCTCCGGGTCTCGTCGCTGATCGTGCTCTCCTACTCGTTCTACCCGGTCTACGTCGGTTTTCTGAACGGCCTGCGGAGATTTCTCCTCCAGGCGTCTCTGGACATGACCTTCTCCACGATGAAGCTTGGCCTGATGCTCGTGTTCGCCGCGGCCGGCTTCGGGGCGGCCGGGGCGCTCGGCGGCTTCGGCCTGGCCGCGTTCCTGATCCTCCTCGTCGCGATGGGATTCTCCCCCGCCGTGGCGCCGCGCGGCCGGTTCCCCCTCGCGCCGCTCTTCTCGTTCCAGCTCTTCATCGTCGTCTTCACGGTCCTGAGCAACCTGCTGCTCAAGACGGACCTGCTCCTCCTCAAGCGCCTCTCCTCCCCCGCGGAGGCCAACACGCTCGCCGCCTTCTACGCGGCCGCCCAGCAGCTCGCCTTCATTCCCTACCAGGCGATCGTCTCGGTCACCTTCGTCATCTTCCCGCTCGTTTCGGGCCTCACCGCGCTCGGGGACGCGGGGCGGGTGCGGGGGTATATACGGGAGGCGCTCCGGTACAGCCTGATGCTCACCGGTCTCATCGCGGTGCTCTTCTCCGCGAACGCCCCCGCGACCATACGCCTCCTCTTCCCCGCGGGATACGAGGCAGGCGCCGGGGCGCTCTCCGTGCTCGTCTTCGGCGTGGTCTTCTTCTCCCTCTTCCTCGTGGCGGCGACCGCCATCTCCGGGAGCGGCCGCCCCGGCCTCTCCGTCCTCGTCGGGCTGGGCACGCTCGCCCTCGACGTCCTGCTCAACGCCTGGCTGATCCCCGTGCACGGCATCCGCGGCGCGGCGGTCGCGACCACGCTCGCGATGGCGACGGGGATGTGCGCGGCCTGGGGCTGTCTGCGTCTGCGTTTCGGCCCCTGTCTCCCGATCCTATCCGCCGCGCGCGTGGCGGCCGCGGGGGCGGCGGTCTATTTTGCCTCGGGGCTGCTGCCCGCCTCGGGGATCTATCTCGCGGGCAGCTTCGCCGCGCTCGCCGCCCTGTACCTCCTCCTGCTTGTCGCCCTGCGGGAGCTCGGGGCCGCGGACCTCGCCCGGGTGAGGAAGGCGGCCGGGCTGGGGTGAGGGCAACCGGGGGATGCGCAGTTCGTCCCGCGCCCCCTGTTTCGCGCCCGCGGGCGTCTCCCCGGGCCGTCACGGGGTCGCGCTGCGCGCCCCGGAATGGCGGATAAGCAGGCGCTTTTGAATTTTGCACGACAACGGGGAAACTCCTGGTTGAATCCAGCCTTGCCGTGCGGTATCATGCCGCCATGAAGCTCTCCGTGGTGATCCCGGCCTACAACGAGATCTGCACCATCGTCGAGCTCCTCCGCAGGGTGAAGGCCGTCCCGATCGAAAAGCAGATCGTCGTCGTCGACGACTGCTCCATCGACGGGACGCGAGAGGAGCTCTCCCGCATCGCCGCGGCCGACCCCTCGATCACCCTCGTGTTGCACGACCGGAACCTCGGCAAGGGCGCGGCCCTGCGGACCGGCTTCAGGCACGCGACGGGGGATATCCTCATCGTGCAGGACGCCGACCTCGAATACTACCCCGAGGAGTACCCGAAGCTGATCGAACCGATCGTCGGCGGGAAGGCGGACGTGGTCTACGGCTCCCGCTTCCTCGGCACGCACCGCGTCTTCATGTTCTCCCACTACCTCGGCAACAAGCTGCTGAACCTCTGCACCAACATCCTCTACAACTGCATCTTCACCGACATGGAGACCTGCTACAAGGCGTTCCGCAGGGAGGTCCTGGAGGGGATGCGCCTCCGCTCCGACAGCTTCGGTTTCGAGCCGGAATTCACCGCCAACGTGATGAAGCGCGGCTACAAGGTCTACGAGGTCCCGATCTCGTACGACGGCAGGTCGTACACGGAGGGGAAGAAGATCACCTGGCGGGACGGCTTCGTCGCCCTCTGGTGGCTCATCCGCTGCCGTTTCGAGCCGCTCGACATCGGGCGGGAGACGCTTGTCAGGATGGAGAAGGTGCGGCGCTACAACGACTGGATCCACGAGCAGGTGCGCCCGTTCCTCGGGCGGCGCATCCTCGAGGCGGGAGCGGGGATCGGCAACATCACGCGCAAGCTCCTCGGCCGCGAGCTGGTGATCGCCTCCGACGTCTCGGAGGGCCACCTCCAGACGCTGCGCACCCGCTTCGTCGGGAGCCCCCGCCTGAGGATCATCCCGCTCGACCTCGACCGCTGCGGCGCGGACGCGCTCGCCGGCGAGAGGATCGACACCGTGCTCTGCCTCAACGTCCTCGAGCATGTCGGGGACGACGCCCGCGCCCTCCGGTTCTTCCGAGAGCTGCTCGTGCCCGGGGGGCGGCTCGTGCTCCTCGTCCCCGCCTGCCCGTCGCTCTACTCGAGGATCGACGCCGGGCTCGAGCACCACCGGCGCTACGGCCGCGCGGAGCTCTGCAGCAAAATGGAGGAGGCGGGTTTCCGCGTCGAGCGGATCGGGTTCCTCAACCTCCTCGGGGCGGTCGGGTGGTTCGTGAACGGGAAGATACTGAGAAGGAAAATGCTGCCGAAGAACCAGCTCGCCTTCTTCGACCTGCTCGTCCCGTTCCTCCGGTTCGAGCGGCGCCTGAGGATCCCGTTCGGCCTCTCCCTGCTGGCGGTGGGCAGGAAGGAGTAGCGAACCCGGATCCGGGGTTAGGGGTCCGCCTTCTTCCTCAGCACCAGGATCACAAATCCCGCGAACCGTCTGAGCGGCCCGTCGCAGCTCCGGCGCTCGAGCGCCTCCAGCGCCCTCCCCAGAAGCGGGACCCGCAGCAGGAACGGGAGGAGGGTCCATATCCGCACGCCCCGCACCGCCTCGATCCGGCACCCGGGAGGCGCCATCGAGAGGATCTCCCTCCACCCGTCGTAGCGGGTGTAGACCTCGCGGTCGGTCGTGTCGCGGGCGATCCGGCGCGCCCCCTTGAGGACCCGCACGAGGTGCCGGAGCGACAAACGGTTGTAGAACTCGGCCAACACGAGCCCGCCCGGGCGCGTGACGCGCGCCATCTCCTCCATCGCGCGGCGGATCTCCCGCACATGGGCGAGCACCTTGAACGAGTAGACCGCGTCGAAGCTGTCGTTTCGGAACGGCAGGGCGCACAGATCCGCCCGGGCGACCCTGAACCCGCGGGCGGCCGCCCGGCGCAGCATCCCCTGCGAAAGGTCCGCCCCGAACAGCTCCGCCCCCGCCCCGCCCAGCCGCTCGAGAATGAGGCCGGTGCCGCAGCCCGCCTCCAGCACGCGTCCCGCCGCGGCGTGCGGGAGGACTGTCTCCGTCTCGAGGGCGTCAATCATCGCGTGGTAGCCGCGGTCGCGCCCCCGTTCGTAGCCGTCGCTGAAGGCGTCGTAGTAGTCAGCGCTGCGCTTCATCCCTGAGCTCCCGGTAGAGGTTTCCGTACTCCGCGGCGGCGTGCCGTACGTCGAACCGCTCCCGCGCGAGCCGCCGCCCCTCCCCGCCCATCAGGCGCAGCCGGTCGCGGTCGCCGAGGATCTCGAGTATCGCGCGGGCGAGCGCCTCGGCGGAGCCCCGCGGCACGACCATCCCCGCGGGGCGCGAGAGGATCTCCCGGAGGGGGCCGAAATCGGAGAGGACGAGGGGCGTGCCCATCGCCAGGCAGATGAGCAGCGCGAGCGGGATGTCCATCTTGGCGTAGAGCGACGAGGCGGGGAAGACCGCGATGTCGGAGACCGCGACCAGGGCGGCGAAGTCCGGGACGTTGTTCACGATCGCCACCGCCCCGCGCGTCCCCGCCGCCTCGAGCTCTTCGATCATCCGCCGCTCGAACTCCCTGTCGTCGGGCACCTTGATCCGGCAGGCGAGGACGAACCGCGCCGCCGGCTGGCGCTTCAACACCGCGGGGATCGCCGCGATGAGGGCGGGGATCGCCCCCGAGAAGCGATAGTCGCCCGGGTAGAGGATGACCGGTCCCCCCGAGGCTCCGGCGAGCGCACGGGCGCGCCCGGCGGCGTCGGGCCCCGGCTCCGCGGGGAAGTCGATCCCCGGGTAGATCCGCCTGATGCCGCGCACCCCGCACGCCTCGAGCCGTTTCTTCGTGTGCTCCGAGTGGACGACGACTCGGTCCCCGAAGATGAGCGGGGCGACATCCACCCCCTCCTTCGGCTCGCTGGAGACGTTCTGGACGCAGGGCACCCGCCATCGGCGCCTGAGCAGCCGCGCGGCTGCGGAGCTTCTGGGGTTGGGGGCGAAGAAGAAGTGGAAGAGGGAGGGGCGCGGGCCCCGGAGGAGGAGACGCGCGAAGAGGCGGAGGTTCTCGGAGAGGGCGGGGGCGAACGACCCGGCGTCGCGGTAGATCGCCTCCTCCGCGGCGTGCGGCAGTCCGAGCGTCGTGTTGCGCGGAACGAAGACCCTGAACCGCTCGCCGGGAAGGTGGGTGACGATGTCGCGGGCGAGGTTCTTGCCGCTGTCGTTCCAGGGCGGGGCGAGCGGCTTGGAGACGATCGCGATCTCGCGGCCGCGGTCCGCCCGGGGGCTCCTGTTCATTCCGTCCTTTCAGTGCAGCGCCTGCATTCCCTCAATAACGCCGCGTACCGGTCCGCGACTGCGGCGACGGCATAGGGACGCGCGGAGAGGCGGGCGCCCTCCGAGAGCCGGTCGCACAGGGGGCGGTCTCCCCGGAGTCTCTCGACGGCCGTCCTGAGGGCCGCCTCGTCGCCCGGCGGCACGAGGAGGCCGTTCACCCCGTCCGCGACAAGCTCGCCGAGCCCCCCCGACGCGGCGGCGACGACCGGTTTCCCCGCGGCGAGCGCCTCGAGCACGCCGACCGGCATCCCCTCGGTCCTCACTCCCGCGAGCACGCGCGAGGGCGCCGCCACTATATCACAGAGGGCGAGCAAATCAAGCCTGCGCGCCCTGTCGACGAACCCCTCGAAGCGCATGTCGACGCCCAGACCGCGCGCGAGCCGTTCGATTTCCGCGCGGCACGGTCCGTCCCCCGCGGCGACGAGGAGGGTATCGGGGAGCCCCGCGAGCGCCCGCACGAGCAGGTCGAGCCCTTTGATCTCCACGAACCGCCCGGTGAAGAGGACGACGAATTTCTTGCCGATCCGTTCGCGCGCCCTGAGCGCCGCGCGCCCGCCGCGCGGAGAGAAGAACTCCTTGCACACGCCCATCGGGGCGAGGGGGATGTCGGCGGGCGCGCGCCCGAGCGGCGCCGCGATCCGGGAGCGGGTCGCCGCGCTCACCGCGGCGACCCGCGTCGTGGTTCCGAACGCCCCCCGGAGGAGGCGGAGCGTCATACCGGGGGGGGCGGAATGGGCTGTGACGAGATGGGGTTTGCCCAGGAGGCGCGCCGCCGTAGCCCCGGCGAACCCGGCGGGGAAAAGCCAGTGCGACCAGAGGAGGTCGCTCCGCCGCGCTTCCCGGATCGCCGCGGTGATCAAGGTCATGGCGAACGGGGGGATGAGGAGGCGACGAAGCGGGTGCAGGCGGAGGTTCTCCTCGATCCCAGCCCCGTAGGCGAGGCGCTGGAGACGGCGGGGGATGCAGTACGTGAACGGCGTCACGGCGATCCCGGGCTCTTCGGGAAGGCGCCTGGATGCGCGGTCCGCGGGGACCAGGACGGTGAAGGCGAATCCCCGAAAGACGAGCTCCCGGCAGAGGTCGCGGATGAAGGTGCCGGCGATATCCCCTTCGAAGCGCGGGTAGGAGGAGGTGAGGAGGCAGATGTGCATGGGACCTGTCTCGAATTTGAGATCTCAGATATGAGAATTCGGTTCCGGGCCCTCTTTTCCGGGCGGGCGGGCGGCCCCCCGGAGGAAGCCGCTCAGCATCCTCCGGACGGCGCACCGAGCCAGGATAAACGCCATCTTGACGGCGTAGGAGGGGATCCATATCCCGGACGTCTCGTCCGCGTAGACCGCCTTGACCGGCACCTCGACGATTGTAAGGCCGCGCAGGACGAGTCCGCAGAGCATCTCATTCGGGTACCCGTAGCCGTCGCGGTACGGAAGGTCGGCCAACGCCCGCAGCGCCGCCGGGCCCGCGGCGGTGTACCCGCACTGAGAGTCCCGTATCCCCGGGTGCCCCACGGCGAGGCGCGTGAGGGCGCTCAGGAGACGGTTGCCGAACCGCCTCACCGGCGGCATCGGGCGCGCCAGGATCGGATCGGCGAGGCGGTTCCCCTTGCTGTAGTCGGCCCCGCCCACGGCGACCGGGTCGAGGAGGCGAGGGAGATCGGCCGGGTCCGCCTGCGCGTCGCCCGGCATCACGACGGCGACGGCGGCTCCGCACTCGATCGCCTTTCGATAGCCGGTCCGGATGGCCGCCCCGACGCCGCGCCGTTTTGCGTGCCGGACGAGCAGGAGGCGTTTGTCCGCGCGCGCGGCCGCCCGGGCCGCCGTCGCATCGGTCGAGCCGTCGTCCACGACGACGATACGGTCCACGAACGGCGGCATCCCGCCGACGACCCTCTCGATGAGGCGTTCCTCGTTGTGCGCCGGCACGACCGCCGCGATCCGCATCCCCCGGTACATGGGGGGCAGTATAGCACAAGGCGGCCGCGCAGCCGTGCCGGTCAGGTCTCCGGTTGCTTCGGTGTGCCGGTCCTATGGGACCTATGGGAAGAGCGGCGGTGCCCGACGAAGGCCGGGCGGCCACCCGATACGTCTCGAACCGTTTTTCGGCTTCCGCGTCGTCGGCGGGTGTGCGATAATCCGGCACCTGGACGCATTCGCCTATAGCGGAGGAGCAGATGAGTCGCCCGGCCCCCGTCGAACAGAGCCCCGCCCCCGAGAAAGGGTACGTGACGATACGCCTGGACTGGTTCCGCGTCGTATTCGCCGCGATACTCGCCTTTACCGTCGTGACCCGTTTTTACGGCCTCTCCCTGAAACCGTTTCACCACGACGAGAGCCTCTACGCGACCTACTCCTGGTACCTGTTCGAGGGGAGGGGGTACAAGTACGACCCGATGATGCACGGCCCCTTCATGTTCTACCTCGACGCCCTCCTCTTCACCCTCTTCGGGGTCGGGGACTTCGTCGCCCGGATGGGCGCGGCGCTCTTCGGTGTGGGGCTCGTCTGGTGCGCCTGGCTGTTCCGAAAAGAGCTCGGGAAGGCGGGCGCCCTCTCGGCGGCCGCGCTCTTCGCGGTCTCCCCGACGTTCATGTACTTCTCCCGCTTCTTCCGCGAGGATGTCTTCGTCGCCTTCTGGGCCCTCCTCTCCGTGGGGCTCTTCGTGAATCGACTGCGTGCCGGCTCGAGGGGGTGGCTCTACGGGGCCTCGGCGGCCTTCTCCCTGATGTTCTGCGTCAAGGAGAACTCGTACATGTTCCTGGCCATCTTCGTTTCGTTCTGGGCTTTCATGCTCCTCTTCGAACGGTGCTTCGGGCGCGCCGCCCTCCCGGGAACGCCGTGCGCCGCGGGGGGGGGGCGCCGCCTCCTCGGCCTCCTCGACACCGTCGTGGCGCTCGGCATCTTCTTCGCGATCTTCTATCTGTTCTTCACCTCCTTTTTCCGCAACCCGCCCGGCTTCATCGACGGCCTCTACCGGAAGTCGCTCGGCTACTGGATGCACCAGGACAAGATCCAGCGCATCAAGGGCCCGTTCACCTACTTCTGCCCGATCGCCGCGACCTACGAGCTCCCCCTGCTGGCCGTCCTCTTCGCCGGCGTCGTCGCCACCCTCAGGCGCCATCGTCTCTCCCTCGCCGTCATGGCCGGTTCGAGCGCCGTCGCCCTTCCGCTGATGTGCCTCTGGAACCGGCCCCTGCCGGTCGCGTGGGACACGCTGTTCCACATGACGAGCACGCTCCACGTCGTCTTCGCCCTCTACGTGTTCGCCCTCGGGATGGCGGCCACCTGCACCTGCCTTCGGGAGGGGAGGCGCTTCGCCGCCTTCGTCTCCTACTGGAGCTGGACCAGCCTCCTGCTCTACTCGTACGCGGGGGAGAAGGTCCCCTGGCTCCTGATGCACGTGCTGATGCCGATGGTGCTCTGGGCGGGCGTCTTGTTGGGCGACTTCTTCGCCTCGGAGCGGTTCCGGCGGAACACGAACGCGTACGCGGCGCTCCTCGGGGTCGGGCTCCTCCTCTTCCTGCAGGCCTCGCTCCGGCTCTGCTTCGTCAACGAGGCCAACCCGGTCGAGTGCATGGTCTACACCCAGACCTCCACGGACATCCAGAAGACGCTGCGGATCATCAACGCCCTCGCCGAGGAGACCGGGAAGGGGCTGCAGCTCCCGATCGGCATCCAGGGCGAGTCCACCTGGCCGTACACCTGGTACCTCCGCGACTACAAGGACTGGTTCCATCCGGGAACCTTCACCGCGCCGAGCAAGATGGTCGTGGCGGTGGACTGGGACAAGCGCCGGGACTTCAGCGCGGTCCTCGAGCCGCACTACCGGGAGACGCGGATGAAGCTCAGGGAGTGGTGGGTGCCGAGCCCGCTGGGCTCCCTGAAGAGCCCCGGGCCGGGGTGGGCCGAGCGCGTCTTCGGCCGGCGGCCGTTCTCGGTCTTCATCGCGGACTCCTCCCACCGGCTCCGGGCGCTGCTGCGGTACTACTTCAGCCGGCAGGTCTGGAGCGTCCTCGGCTCGCAGGATATCGCCTTCTACGTGCGGCGGGACCTCCTCGGCGAGGCGCCCGGCCCCGTTTCCGCCGCGGAGGCGCCGCAGGCGCCCGCGGTGGCCAAGGAGTATGCGGTGATCGGGACGACGTCCCCCGACGCCGTCTTCGGTGAGCGGGGAAGCGCCGCGGGCCGCTTCGACGAGCCTCGTGGCATCTGGGCGGACGCAACCGGTGCCATCTACGTCGCCGACACCAAGAATCACCGCTGGCAGAAGCTCGACGCGCAGGGGAAGCCCCTCCTCACGGTCGGGAAGCCGGGGAGCGGCCCCGCGGAGTTCAAGGAGCCGATGGGGATCGCCGTCGACGGCGACGGATTCGTCTACGTCGCCGACACCTGGAATCACCGCATCCAGAAGTTCGACCGGGAGGGGAGATTCGTCAAGGAGTGGGGCGGCGGCGCGGGCGGCTTCTGGGCTCCGAAAGGCATGGCGTTCGACCGGGAGGGGAACCTGTACGTGGTCGATACGGGGCGGCACCGGGTCCAGAAGTTCACGTCCGGCGGCTCCTACCTGCTGCACTGGGGTGACCAGGGGGAGGGGCCGGGAGAGTTCAGGGAACCGGTGGGGATCGTCGTGGTTTCAGGCGAAGCCGCCGCGGCGGCCGGCGACGATACGAAACAAACGCCCGGGGATGCGGTCCTGGTCGCCGATACCGCCAACAAGCGCGTGCAGAGATTCGACACGAAGGGGAGGTTCCTCGGGCAGTTCCGCGTCCTCGGGTGGGAGGAGTACTACACCGAGCCGTTCGCCGCGGCGGACTCCGCGGGAAGAATCTGGCTCACCGACAGCCGGAACAACCGCATCCAGATCTTCAGCCCCGACGGGGTGCTCCAGGCCCTCTGGTCGGCGAAGGGGTTCAAGCCGGGCGACTTCAACGTCCCGACCGGCATCTTCATCGCCGACGGACGCGTCTACGTCAGCGATACCCACAACCACCGCGTGCAGGTGTTCGCCGAGAAACGGGTCTGCCGGAGGTAGGAGCGCCGCGCCCGTTTCCGCCGGCGAACGCGCAGCGCGGCGGGGCCCCTCCGGCCCGAAGGCGGATCGAAACCATGACCGTAGTGCGCACCGTCGTTTTGGCGCAGCCGCCGCTCCCGGCGAACGAGCGACACAAGCGGGTGCTCCCCCTGGGGCTCGCCTACCTGGCCGCCTACGCCCGCGATCGAATCCCCGGGCTGCGCGTGCGGATCGTCGACGGCCAGGCGTGCAAGCTCACCGTCCCCCAGATCGCCGAGCAGGTGCGGGCGGAGGATCCTGGGGTTGTCGGCATCACCTACTGGACCTGCCAGGCCCCCGCGGCGCACCTCCTCTCCCGGTTGCTCCGCGAGACGGCGCCGGGCGCCGCGATCGTGCACGGGGGGATCCATCCGACCATCTATCCCTCCGCGGCGCTCGAGACGGCGGACTACTGCATCATGCACGAGGGAGAGGAGACGTTCGTAGAGCTCCTCCGTCTGCTCGCCGGGGAGGGGCGGGGGCCTGAGGGGATCGCGGGCCTCGCCTGGAGGGACGGCCGGGAGCCGCGCGTCAACCCGCCGCGGCCGTTCATCGCCGACCTCGACGCGCTCCCGTTCCCCGCGTGGGATCTCCTGCCGATGGACCGGTACGACTCGCCGCTCCACGTTGTCGGCGGCCGGCGGCTCCCCATCGTCGGTTCCCGAGGCTGCCCCTACGGCTGCACCTACTGCGGCTCCCCCTTGATGTGGGGCCGCCGCGTCAGGTGGCGCAGCCCGGAAAACATCCTCGCCGAGATGAAGGCCGCGATCGCCGCGCTCGGCCTCACGCAGTTCCATTTCTGGGACGACAACCTGATGCTCGACCGCCGCCATGTCGAGCGGCTCTGCCGTCTGATCATCGAGGAGCGGCTCGCCGTGCGGTGGACCGGTCTGACGCGCGCCTCCCATATCGCGCGCAACGGGGATCTGATGGGACTCCTGAAACAGGCAGGGTGCATCGGCCTGGAGGTGGGGATCGAGAGCGCGAACCCGGAGACGTTCTCGCAGATCGACAAAGACGAGGATTTGCAGGTCATCAGGGAGGTGGCGCACCTCCACAAGGCGCACGGGATGTCCCCCCTCTTCACCTACATGGCGTGCAACCCGGGGGAGACGATCTCCGGGTATTACGCCCAGGCGCGGTTCATCGACGAGCTTGTCGCGGGGCTCCCGTGGTACGCGCACTTTCACCCGATGCCCTTCCCGCTCTACACGGGGCAGTTCGCGACCCCCCATATGGGGACGAAGCTCCACGACGAGGCGCCGAAGCTCGGGATGGTGCTGGCGGAGCGGCTCGAGGAGTACCACCACCATCGGATCAACTTCGTGCCGAACTCGCTCCTCGACGACATACCCGCCCGCAACATCCGGGCGCTCGACCTGTACCAGTACCGGCTCTGCCGTTACGCCCTCTGGTACTCCTTCTGGGACGACTTCAACGCGGCGGTGCCCCGGGACCGGCAGCGGGAGACGCTGGCGCGGTACCGGGATTTTCTCTCCTTTTTCTGGAGACTGTGCGACGGCAGGAATACCATCCGCCAAATCGCCGCCGCCGCCGGCCGCAGGGCGGGCGTGGAACCGCGGCAGGCGGTGCGGTTCGCCGCTTTTACGGCGCTCATCCTCGGGCAGACCGGGGTGATCGTTTCGGCGATCCACGACGCGGGGAGGAGACGGCCGGTGGTTGCGGTGGCGACGCCGGCCCAGGTCGAGGGCTGCCTCACGCCGGCCGGGGGCGAGATGCCGCCCCCGTCCGCCGCGCGCCGGGTCGCCGACGAGGCCGTACGGCTCCTGCGGCGGTTTCTCGGATAGGAATCGGGACAGAAGGGGGGGCGGGGTGGCGTCCTTGAAGAAGCTCTATCAGTACCACACCTATCGGGGGGCCTTCCAGCTCGTCAGGATGCTCGCGCCTGGATGCGGGGCGGAGCGCGGAGTGTGCACCGCAGGCCGCCCCCCCGACGGCGTATCGCCCTCCCGCGATTACCGCGCGATGCTTGTGCGCCTTATGCGGTTCAACCTCGCCTACGGGGCTGAGCGCCTCCAGCCCATCCACTACGTGCGGTATATCGAATACGCCCTCGCCGGGGCCCTCGCGGACATAGGGGAGGGGATGCGCGTGCTCGACGTGGGGAGCGGGGGATCGCTTCTCCCCGCTTTTCTGCTCTCCCTCGGGGCGACGGTGTACAGCACCGATATCGACGCCGGCGTGCGGTTTCAACCGAAGATATGCCGCCTCAACAAGTTGCTCCGGGAGAGGGATCTCGAGAGGCTGCGGGTCGAGATCAGGGACATGCGACGCACCGGCTATCCCGAAGGGTATTTCGACAGGGTGATACTGCTCTCGATGGTGGAGCATATCCACTACGGCGACGATTCCGTCGCGATGAAGGAAGCCGCGCGCATCCTCAAGCCCGGGGGAAAAATCTTTCTCACCTTCGATGTCGCACGGGACGCCCACGAGCTCATCTACCAGGGGCGCTACTATTATGGCTTCACCATGGACGACATCAGGGGGATACAGGACGAGGTGCGCAAGGATCCGTCGCGCCGCCTCCAGGAGGATTTCATTACGCTCAAGGAGGGATACAACCCAGGCTACACGCGCTTCTACAACGAACGCACGATGATGGAATCCCTCGTCGCCCCGTCGGGTCTGGAGCTCGTCGAACACGGTTATTTCGGGGACCACACCTTCGTGATCAGGGCCTTTTTCGACAGGAGGGGGATCGTCGAGTATCTCCACTGGATCCAGCCGATCCTCGCGTTGCTCATCTACCGAAGATACGCCGGTGCGAACGAGCTGAGCGAGAAGCCGGGCGCAATCGGGTACTGTGTCCTGCAAAAGCCGTCCGCGCCCCCCGGGGCATAGAGAACGCTCCACGCCTGTGCTATACTGTGATCCTGTGTTCCCTGGGTACGTCGACAAGGGGGAATGTGCGTGAGGGCGCTCTCGCGGCTGAAGTCCCTGTGCACCGTGCACCGGGAACTGCTCTTCCACCTGGCGTTGAAGAACCTGAAGGTGCAGTACAAGTACGCCTTCCTCGGATTCCTCTGGGCGTTCTTCGTGCCGCTCTGCATGGCGCTGGTCTTCTGGTTCCTCTTCGCCTTCCTCTGGCAGCGGCCGATACCGCCCCTCTCCATCGTGACGGCCCTCTTCGTCTGGCAGTTCGTCAATATGAGCATCGCGAGCTCCACGACCTCCATCATCGACAACGCGGGCCTGCTCAAGAAGGTCTACATCCCGCGGGAGATCGTCCCCCTTTCGATCGTGCTGTCGAACTTCATCAACTTCCTCCTGTCGCTCGTGGTGCTGGTCGTGCTGGTCCTGATCTACACCACCTTCAAGGCGGGTCACCCGATCCTCCCCGTACAGATCCTTTTGCTCCCCCCGCTGGTCGTGGTGACGTTCCTGATGACGTCGGGGTTCGTGCTGATCACCTCGTCCCTCCAGGTGCTCTACCGGGACGTGAAGTACATCGTGGAGATCGCCCTCCTGATCATCTTCTATCTTTCCGGCGCCTTCTACGAGGTGGACCTGATCGCCGCCGGCGCCGCCAGGAAAGGGATTCCGTGGCTCGTGCACCTGTTCATGTTGAACCCGATCTACGACCTGTTCGCGATGTACCGGATCGTCCTTCTTCCCTCCGCCATCTCGGAGATGACGGTGGACATCTCGCGGTACTACCCGGTCTGGCTTGTGGTCTCCCAGACCGTCGTGTTCAGCGTTCTCCTCTTCGTCGCCGCCTACCGGATGTTTCTGCGGAGGGAAGTCGACCTGGTCGACCTGATTTGACCCCATGAGCCACAGTATTGAAGTCAAGAATCTCCGGAAGAAGTACCGGGTCTACTTCGAGAAGCCGGCGCTCATCCGCAACATCCTCCCGTTCCTCGTCTCCCAGGGGAAGGCGCAGGAGTTTTGGGCGCTGGACGGCGTATCCTTCTCGATGCAGAAGGGGGAGTGCGTGGGGATCATCGGCCCCAACGGCTCGGGGAAGAGCACCATCCTGAGCATCCTCGCGGGGGTCTCCGCGCCCACGGAGGGCGAGGTCTCGATCAGCGGGAGGGTTTCCTCGCTCCTCTCGCTGGGAGCCGGGTTCAACTTCGAGCTCACCGGGCAGGAGAACGTCTACCTGAACGGCGCCATCCTCGGCCTCTCGAAAACGCAGATCGACGCCATCTACGACGACATCGTGGCGTACGCCGACCTCGGGAGGTTCATGAACGCCAAGCTCTCGACCTACTCCTCGGGGATGAACATGCGCCTGGGCTTCGCCATCGCCGTGATGGTGCCGTTCGACGTCCTCTTGATGGACGAGATCCTCGCCGTCGGCGACCTCTCCTTCCAGACGAAATGCTTCCGGACGATGCGGAAGTTCTGGGAGGACGAGGGAAAGACGGTCATCTTCGTCTCTCACGACCTCGTCAAGATCGAGGAGATCTGCTCGAGCGTCCTCTGGTTCGAGCACGGCAAAATCGAGGCGATGGGCGCGCCGGAGGAGGTCATCGAGGCGTACCGGGAGCGCTACCGTGAGAAGCTCGCGCTCGGCCCCGCGGTGAAGCGGCAGGCGCGCGCCGAGGTCCCGGTGCTCGTGACCGTGGACGCCGCGAGGGAGCTCCGGCGGATCCCGGAGACGATCTTCGGAAGCAACGTCGACATCTTCAGCGACGGGTGCATCGTGTATGACGGGAAGCGGCGGCAGGCAAACCGGATGGCCCACGCATGGATCGCGCCGCTCGGTTTCACATTGTTCAGATACCCCGGGATGTTCCATGCGGACTATTTTCACTGGCGTGAGGCGGTCGGCGAGGAGCGCCTCCCGCAGGTGTGCGGCACCTCCTCCTCGAAATCCACGCTGCCGCCCACCTTCGGCCCCGCGGAGTTCCTCGATATGTGCACCACGCTCGCCGCGGCGCCGATGGTCACGCTGAACGCGGGGACGGGCACAGCGGAGGAGGCGGCGGCATGGGTCTCGTGGATCCGGGAGCGTTACCGGGGGCCGCTCCACCTCGAAATCGGGCACGAGCTCTACTACGACGAGTTCCATCCCCTCGGGGCCGACTTCCCCTGGACTCCCGCTCGCTACGCGGGAGCCGTGGAGGAGTTCTCGCGCGCCGTGCGGGCAGTGGACGGCGAGGCGAGGATCGGCGCGCAGTGCTGCATCGAGAACGGGGCGTTCACGCGTTACCGCGACCCCCGCTGGAACGAGGCGCTCCTCGCGCTCCCACCAGGAACGTTCGATTTCCTCTCTCTGCACCACGCCTCCCTCCCCATCCTGAACATCACCGGAGACTACCGCACCCCCGCCGACGCCGAGACCTACGGTACGCTTCTCGCAGCCCCGGCCTTCGTCGAGGCGAGCCTGGCGGCGCTGGCGGCGCAGGCGGCGCGCGCGGGCCGGGCCGGCATCCCCATCGCCCTGAGCGAGTACGGCTGCTTCTTCACGAGCGTGCCGAACATCGTCCACGGGACCCACGCGGTGCACGACCGCTGCTCCGACTCGGTGGAGTGGGGGAGGAACCACACGCTCGCCGCCGCCCTATACGAGGCAGGCGTCCTCCACGCCTGCCTCAGGCGGCCGGAGGTGCAGATCGCGGCGCGCATGACCCTCTTCCATACGCTCTTCTCCAGTGTGGCGGACTTGCGTCGCCAAGCCCGCCACCCGCAGTACCTCGTGCACGAACTTCTCGACAGATTCGCGGGCAAGACGCTGGTCCCCTCGCGGGTGGAGACGAAGCGGATCGCGACCCCGGCGCTGGGCTTCGTGCCGGCGCTGCGCGATCTCCCGATCTGCGAGGCGGTGGCGGTGAAGGATGCCGGAGGGGGAAAGATCGCCCTCTCCCTGATCAACCGCAGCCTGGACAGTCCCATCAGCGTCCGGCTCGACCTGAACGGCTTCGCGGCGCGCTTCTGCACCGTCAGGACCGTCTCCGCCGAGAGCCCGGAGTGCGACCACACCCTCCCCGGCCCCGGCCAGGTGGCGATGGGGCAGCAGACCTATCGCACGGAGGGGATGCGGGGAGGGGACGGGTTGCTGCGCTATCTCCTTCCGCGGCACTCGCTGAGCGTGATCTCCTTTTCCGACGAGGACTGGATCTGATCCTTGCGGGCCGGAGCGGCGGCCCGCACCCCCCATGGACCATCGCGACGAACATCGGCTCGCAGGGATAACCGGCGGGTCCCGCGCCCTCTGCGGGCCCGAACAGATCCATCTCGATCTCACCAACGCGTGCACACTGCGCTGCCTCTGCTGCTGGCACCGCTCGCCGCTCCTTGCCGCAGGGGATATTCCCCCCCACTGGTCGCCGGACCACCGTCTCTCGTACGAGACGGCCCTCGGCGTCATCGAGGACGCGGCGGCGATGGGGGTTCGGCGGATCATATTCAGCGGCGGGGGCGACCCCCTCTGCCACCCCCGCACGATGGACCTGCTCCGGGCCGCGGCGGAGAGGGGGCTGGAGACCACCCTCATCACCAACCTCGTTGTCGCCGGGGCGGAGACGATCCGAACGCTTGTCGAGGCGCGCCTCGGCAGGCTGGCGGTGAGTCTGTGGGCCGGCGACGAAAAGACGTACGCCGTGATGCATCCGGGCGCGTCTTTCGGGACCTTCGGGAGGATCGTGGGGCTGCTCCGGGGCCTCGGGGCCCCCCTCCCTCCGGGACGCGGGCCGCAGCTCATCCTGACGCACGTGCTGTGCGCGCGCAACGCCGGGAATATCGAGGCGATGGTGCGCCTTGCCGTGGAGCTCGGCGCGGGCCAGATCTGGTTCCAGCCGACGGATGTGGAGACGCCGCGTCTGAAGCCGCTCCTGCTGGGCCGGGCGGAGATCGCGGCCGTCGTCGCGTCGCTCGAAAACTGCGCCGCACGGTTCCGCCCCCTCCTGCGGCCCGGGCAGGAGGGGCTTCTCGACTTCAGCCTGCTCCTCGGAAAGCTTTCCAACAGCAGGGCCCACGAAGGGGTCTTCCACTCCGACGTGATCGACACGATGCCCTGCTACATGGGTTGGTACGAGAGCCGGATACTCGCCAACGGCGACGTGGTTCCGTGCTGCAAGGCGGACCGTCTTCCGCTCGGTTCTGTGCGCGAGCGGCGCTTCCGCGACATATGGTTCTCGCCTGCGTACGACGAGTTCCGGAGGCGGGCGCTGACCCTCTCCAAGTCGGACCCGTACTTCGCGAAGATCCGGTGCGGGAAGTTCTGCGACGACTGGTGGCTGAATGCCATCGTCCACCGGTCGTACCTCGGCAGCCGCGCGCGGCCCGGCGGGAGGGACCGGCGCGGGCCGGCCAAACGGATCCTCTCCGCGTTTCTCAAACTGGCGGGTCGGCGGGGCGGGGAGGGGGGGGCGTGAAGGTCGTCTTCATCGGGCTCAGCGGCTATGACCATCCGTACGTGCGGGTGCGCTGCCACAACTTCGCGAAGCTGCTCAGGGAACGGGGGGTCGAGGCGGAGGTGCTCTCCTTCAAGGAGGCATTCTCCCCCTCGGTCGCGGACGACGGGATGCTCCGCCTCCGCGACCCGCAGAAGCTCGGGCAGACCCTGAGGGCGCTGTGCCGGCTGGCGGGGAAGCGGCGGGCGATCCTTTACGTTCAGAAGGCGCACTGGCATGCGGCGGCGCCGTTCATCCTCCGGAGGTTGCGGCTCAACCGGTTCGTCCTCGACTACGACGATTGGGATCTCGACCGGTCGCCGTTCTTCGACCGGAAGCGGATGAACCGGCTGCTGTTCGGGGCCGACGGCGTGGAGCCGATCACGCGGCGGGTGGCCGCCGCGGCGGACGCGGTGGTGGCGTCCAGCGGGCCTCTCCTCGAGCTCATGCGGCGGTACAACCCCGCCGCGTTTCTCGTCCCGACCGGCGTCGACGAGAAGAGGTTCAGGAGGACGGGACCTCCCCCCGAAGGCCCCGTCACCGCGGTCTGGTGCGGGAAGGTATGGGGGCGAGTGATCTACGAGAACCTCCGTTTTTGCGTCGACTGCGTGCTCGATGCGCGGCGCGTCCATCCGTCCCTGCGGTTTGTCGTCGCCGGGGACGGCGCGTGGATGGGGAGGATCGAAGAGTATGTCCGGGAGCGGGGCGCGGGCGGTGTCGAGTTCGCCGGATGGATACACCCCGACCGGATGTCCGATTTCCTCTCGCGGGCGCACATAGGGCTCCTCCCGCTGGTCCCCGACGCCGAAAACTCCGATTGGATGCGGTGCAAGAGCCCGACAAAGCTTTTCGAGTACATGGCCATGGAGATCCCCACCGTGGCCAGCAGGTACGGGGAGGCGGTATCCATCGTCGCCGACGGGCAGGAGGCGTTCCTCGCCTCGGAGAGGGGGGAGTTCGCCGCGAAGCTGGCCGCGCTCGCCGGGGACGCGGGCCTCAGGCGAGCGATGGGCTCGCGGGCTCGGCGAAGGGTGGAGGAGAGATACTGCCATCGGGTGATGGGGGACGCCCTGCTGGAGGCGGTCGAGTGCGCGGCCGGCCTCCGCGGTCGCCTCGGAGGCTGAAATGGCGGGACGGAAGCCGCGCGGGTGTGGTATCATCCGCTCGTGCATGGCGGCGGCCCGCGCAAGGGGGGGCAGGAGTGAAAAGTCCGCGTGAACATGACGCAGTCTCGCCGGGCGGCCGCGGAACCGCACTGACGCTCTGCATCTGTTGCCTGCTGGTCGCGTACGGAAGTTTCTTTATCCTGCTCGACTATCTCCAACCGTTTGCCGGCGTGTGGCGCAATCCGATCTCGGTGGAAACGCTCACCTTTGCGCAGACGGGGAAGAACCTCGCGCGAGGCAGAGGGTTCACCACCGAGTGGATCCTCCCCGCAGCCCTGCGCTACGCGCAATCCTTGGCGCGGGTGCCCGATCTGTATAATCCGCCACTTTACCCGGCCCTTCTCGGGGTCTTCTTTGCCGTGTTCGGCGTTCATTTCCACTCCATACTCCTCTGCACGGGGGTGTTGTTTCTGGCAACCGGGGTGTGCATCTATTTCTTCGCACGAGACGCATTCGGTCCCTATGCGGCGATAGCCGCGGCGGCACTCTTCCTCTCCAGCGCGCCGATGCGCTGGTACGTCATCAAGGGCGAGAACATAGCCCTGCTGGTGTTGTTAATGACGCTGCTGTTCTGGAAACTCTACAAAAGCCGGATGAGCGCCCCGCGGGACGCCATGCTGATCGGCGCGCTGGCCGGCATGTGCTATCTCACCGCGTACCCGTACTGGGTCCTGCTGCTTCCCCTCTGCGCCTCCTGCCTCGCCTCTTCCGGGGAGCGGAGGGGCGGGAACGTCCTTGCGTTGCTCGGCGGATTCTGCGCCGTCTCGGCGTGCTGGTGGCTCCGCAACGCCATCGTCACGGGGAATCCGTTCTTCACGCTCCGCCTGGGGGCCGGGATATACGGAAAGGCGTTCACATCCGCGCTCGAGTCGGTCCTCAAGAGCGTTGGGGACGTGCTCGCCCCGGGGGCCCGGATAAGAAACCTGCGATGGCAATCCGGCACCCTGGTCACGATGTACGGCAACTGGCTGATCGTTCTCCTCATCGCCGCCGCCTTTTGGAAATGCGATGACGCGCGGATGCAGTGGACGCGGCGGGTGCTGTACGTTTCCTGGGCGGCGATCTGGATCCTCGTGGGAAGCTGGACGTCTGTCATCGGTCCCCTGGCGGCCCTCCCGTTCCTGCCCCTCGCGTGTATCATCGTATCGGGTTTCATGTTCCGCATCGCGACTGCGGTAAACCTTCGGCGCGTTTCCATCTGTATCGCCATCACGGCGGCACTGGTCGTCGTCAACACCGCTCCCCTCCCGTTCTGGATCTACCAGGGGGCGGCGCCCTACGAATGGCCCGCCAGCGCCTACCTCGACACGGTCCCGAAAGAAAAGGTCTTCTTCTCCGACATGGCGCTGCAAATCGCGTGGCTCAAGGACAGGCCGGCGGTCGAGATGCCGATGGATGCCGGGGAGTGCGCGAAGGTCGCCTCGATGGCTCCCGGTGGCGTGGCGGTGTACATGTCCCAGGACTTCGGCGACGAGTACGGGGCCTCCTCGGCCTTCTGGCTCGGGATCCACGCCGCGGCGCGAAACGGCGTTCTGAGCCGCACCTTGCCGGCGCGACGCGGGGAGTTGTTCGGGGACGGGGAATACCTCTTCTACTGAGGGGCGTCAATTCCACTCCGTCTTTGTGAGCATGTCGCCTTCGATACGGCTTTGCAGGGTCTACCTTTCGCTGCTGCTGTGCATCGGCGCCGCCTTCGCGTTCGTGAACGCGGCCGGCTACGCGGCGAGACGCTATTGGATCCCTTCCCGCGTCAGATTCGCCGTGATCGAGGATTTCCTCTTCTCCATCAAGGCGGGGGATGCCGGGCACGCCATCGAGCTTCTGTCTCCCGAGACGACCGTCGTGACGGACGAGGAGGGGGAGATCATCGGGCTTGCCGAGGGGGACTATTTTTGCTCCCTTCGCGAGCTCGCCCGCTGCGCCATCGATGATGAGTATCCAGAGGGGCAGATGTTGAGAAATGGCGCTTTCCTGAAGGTGATCAGCCGCCGCGCGGTCTCCCTCGTCTCCGCCGATACGCCCTTCCCGTGGAACGGGACAGAGTACCTGCGCAGGAGCCGCCGGGAGAAGATCCACACGGTGACCGCCCATCTGCGCGAGAAGATCGGCGACGACAGGAGCTGGATATTCGGCCTCACCGAGCTCGAACGGCTCACGAAGGCGCGCCTGATTCCTGAAAGGATGCCCCCCCCCGTGGAGAGGGCGCGCGTGCTTTCAGGGATCGAAAGACAGATGGCGCATGACTGAACCGGAGAAGAGCGGTATTCCCACCCTCCACAAGTTTCTCATCGCAGCCCTGGTCTGTATCGCCGCCTTTGGCCTGCTGGAGAACGTCGCGCGTTTCTGCGAGGTCGAGGTGTACGACCCCTACTCCCTGAAACAGCAGTTCGCGGGGGACAGCGGGCACGGCGATTTTCTCGACCTCCATAGCAAGTTTATACGCGACCCGGATCTGTTCTGGAAGATCAGGCCGCATTTCGGCCCCCTCTCCTACAACCATATCTCGGCCACGATGTACACGGAGACCACGAATTCGCGCGGTTTCCGCGGGAGCGAGGAATACGGTTCGAAGCCGGACGGCGTCTATAGGATCGTCTGCCTGGGGGATTCATGGACCTACGGGGTTATGGTCAACGACCATGAGACGTATCCGGCGCAGCTCTGCCAAGTGCTCAACGCCGAGTCGTCCCCTCGCCGCTTCGAGGTGCTGAATCTCGGATGCGTTGGCTACAGCTCGTACCAGGGGAAGGTACTGCTCGCCAAGTACATCCGGCAGCTCGCCCCCGACCTGGTTACGATATGCTTCGGCGGCAATGACGCGAGACGGTCGAGGCTCTTTTCCGACAGGGAGCAGCCCCGGATAGGGGAATGGGTCATCCTTGTCCAGTCCATGCTCGGCAAGAGTCGGTTCTATCAAGTTTTCAGGAACCAACTTCTTGGGATAAAGAAAAGGGCGTCGTTGGGACGGGAGGGCGCCGCGCCGATTCAAGAGTGGCCGCAGCGGGTTTCCCCGGACGACTACGAGGCGAACATGAGGGAGATCATCTCCCTCGCGCGGCAGAACAACTGCGCGGTTGTCTTCCTCTTCTATCTCGGGACATGCCCCTGCAGGGACAGGCTCGAGAAACTCTCCGCGGAGACGGGTATTCCCCTTGTGGATGTCAACGAGATCCTGTGCAAGAACCCCGACTACGCGGTTAAGGATCTCTCGATCGATTACCCCCGGGATACCCACCCGAACGCGAGGGGATATTCGCTGATCGCCCGAAAACTGGAGGAGGTGGTGCGCGAGGTGGCCGACGGGAACCCCTACCCGGCTGCCCCCGCGCCGCCCCCCGAGAACAATCGCCGCCGCTGATCCCTCGGGTGTGCGCTCACCCGCCTTGCGGGAGGGGCCTGTCGGGAGGCTACACCGGGAGCGCGTGCATCGCTGCATCGCTGGTGGTATACTCGCGCGGATCAGGACCGCCCCATCGGGAGAAGGCATCCGTGAACCGCCTGAGCATCTATCTCCTTTTCCTTGTCCTCGGCTTCGTCGCGGCGTTGGCCGTGCGGATCTCCTTCACCGACGACCTGTCGGGGATGGACCTCTCCTGCGGCAACTACGACGGGATGGAGTACCACTGGCTCGCCAAGAATCTTTGCCGGGGCAGGGGCCTGCGCACCTTCTCGGAGGGCGGGTTCGACTATCGACTGCTCCGCCCCCCGGGCTACCCGCTCTTCATCGCCGCGGTGTACTGCATCTCGGGGATGCAATTCCTCCACCTCAGGATCGCGGACGCCGTGCTCTCCGCCCTCAGCGCCGTTCTGGCCGCGCTCATCGCGCGCGAGCTCGCAGGGAGGAAGGCCGCCTGCATCGCCCTTCTCCTCGCGGCGCTCTACCGCCCGGCGGCCTTCTTCGCCACGCGCATCTTCTCGGAGAACCTCTTTTGCTTCCTGATGCTGCTCTCCCTCCTGCTCCTGATCCGCCGCGGGAACAGGCCGTGGGCATGCCTCATCGCGGGGGCGCTGTCGGGCGGGCTTGTGTTGACGAGGCCGGTGTGGCTCGGGGTGTTCCCATTCGTTCTCGCGTGGGTCGCCGCGGCGCGGGGCCGGCGGATCGTGCGGTCGGCGTGCCTCCTGCTCGGCCTTGCGGCGGCGACGGCGCCGTGGGCGGCCTACTGCCGCCTGACGCTCGGCATGCCGGTTTCCCCTGTCATCTTCTCGTCGTTGCGGGGCCTGTACAACACCTGGCTGGCCTACAACCCCGAGGCGGGCGATTTCACGCAGCGAGGGCCCGAGGAGGGGCGGGAACTGGAGCACGAGTGGGCGCAGTTGATGGCCCTTCGATTCAGGTATTGGCGGATGCCGGAGGCGGAGTACCTGGCGGCCGTCTCCGCGGAGACGTCGCGTTTCTTCCGGGCGGATCCGCGGCGGTGCCTCTCGCTCGGCGTGAAGAGGGTGTACCGCGCGTGGCTCGGTTCCGGCCTGCTTGACGGCCAGGGCACCGTCCTCCCCGACACGGGTGAGAATCCGTACGGGATCATATACTGGAAGAGACGGATCTTCGATCCGGCCGTGTACCTCGGCGACACGGAGATCATCGAGCAGCTCCCGTTCAGCAGGGAACTCCGCATCCTCGGCGTCCGCGTCCCGCTGCTCTCCTTCGAAGGGGCATTCTACCTCATGGCCCTCGCCCTCCTCGCCTGCGCGGCGCTCAATGCGCGGCATCTCGCGGGGAAGACAGGAGAGGCGGTGCGAAGGTATTCCCTCTTCGTGCTGGTTGCCGCGGGGTACACGGCCGCCAACACGATCTCCGTCACCATGCAGCGATTTCGCTTCCCGCTGGAATACCTTATGATCGTCGTCGCCGGGGCGGGGATCGCCTGCGCGCTCTCGCCGCTCTTCCGCTTTGTATGCGCGGGGCTTCGAACCCTCGGATTCCGGATCGCCGGCGAGCCGGAAGGCCCCCCCCGTCGGTTGGCGTGTCGAGTCGCGCCGAACGCAGCCCTGCTCGCCGGGGCGGCCGTCGCGGCGGCGCTCGCCGCGAGGTGCTCGTGGAATCTTCACGGTTTCCGCGAGGCGGTGAGGGCGCAGTGCGCCGTGCGCGTTTCGGATGCCGACATCGAGGCCCGGATGGGTCGGGGCGCGCGGGAGGGGGGAGGCGGGCCGGGGTACAGGGAGGTCTGGAAGCGGCAGGTGGAGGGCGCCGGAAACCTCGGCGGGATATTGGGAAAGGAGATCCTATGGCGGGGCGAGGCCACGTGGATTAACCCCCCCTCCCGGGCCGATTTCCAGGGCGAATACTACCTCCGTTCGGCGCAGGCGAGGTTCGTGTCGGAGATGGAGAACCCCGGCTTCTTCATGCTGATCGTGGATTCCTACCGCGACCCAGACTCCATCGGCTCGGGAAGGGCGGTCGTCGTTGCGCCCGGTGGAACGGTCGAACGGCTTGCGGAGGGGGACCACATAGCCGTGCTCGGCAGGCTCGGGGGCACCGATTTTGTCGAGGGATCGATCATCGTATGCGCCGAGGAGATTCTTGTTTTGAGCGGAGGGCGCGCGCCACTCGGAGGGGAGCGCGGGTAGTATGAACACGACAGCGAGAAGACACGCATGCCTCCTCCTCCTCCTCGTTCTGGTGGTGCTGTGCCATGCCCTCTGCAATTGGCGCTACCTCGCCGGCGATCTCTATCCCCAGCAGAAGGACGTTGCGGCGCACCTCAAGGTGTGCACGAAGTATCTCCTCCAGTCGAGGGACGCGATCCGCAGCGGCGCACCCCTGCTGGAGCGCTTCACGAGACTCGCCTCGCTCTTCCACCAGGAGAGCATACCGGTGGAGCACATATGGATTTGGCCCCGTCTTACCTACGTGGTGACCGCGCCAGCTGCGGCCATCTGGGGTCTGACGCCGCGGGTGATCATCCTCTCGAACATCGTCTGGCTTGCGGTACTGCTCCTGTCGGTTTTCTCCATCGGATCGCGGTGCATGAGCCCCGAAGCGGGATTCATGGCGGCGCTCATCACCTCGTTGTTTCCCGCGACCTACGGCCTCTCAAGGAATTACGGTCTCGACTTCTCCCTGATGGGGATTGCCGCGCTCGCCGTCTACTGGCTTATCAGGACGGAGGCCTTTTCCCGGAGGGCTCCGTCGATCGTCTTCGGTTGCGTGTTCGGCATCGGGCTTCTGGTGAAGGTGCAGCTTCTCATCTTCCTCTGCGGCCCGCTCCTCTTCGCGCTCGTGTGCGGGTGGCGTCGGTCGCGCGATCGGGGGATCACCGCCGGGAGGGTGTTCGCGAACGTCGCGCTCGCGGGTCTCGCCGCGCTGCTTCTCTCGATTCCATTCTGGTGGGGAAACATCGACAACATCGCGGCGGTGTTCATCCGGCACGCCGAGGCGCGCGACGGCATCGACCCGCACCACCTCTCCGTGCCCGTGATGAGCGCCCGATACTTCGCATACTACCTCGTGGCGGCGATCGTCTACGTTTCGCCGCCGCTGTTCGCGCTCGGGGTTCTGCTCCTCCCGGTGTTCATCCTCTCCCGCTTCAAGGCGAGGGCGGTCGTACTCCTCTGGGCTCTTGTGCCGTACGCGATGTTCACCCTCATCGAGTTGAAGTACTCCGTATTCTATCTGTCGAGCCTCCCCGCGGTCGGCGTGGTCATCGGTGCGGGGCTCGCGTCCCTCAGGACGAGGGCGCTGAAGTACTTTCTGTGTGCCGCCGCCGCTGGGTGGGGCCTCATCCACTTTCTGCAACTCTCGTTCGCCGTTGGCCCTCCGCCATACAGAGGTTGCAGGCCGTATTCGAGCGATGCTTTGCGTGCGGACGGCTACCCCGTTTGGGCGCACCCGGCCTTCCCCAACAACCTGGAGAGGGTCGCGCGGAGGTTTATCGAAGAGATCGGCTCCCACGAACGAGGGAACAGGTATGTGCGGATCGGCGTCTGCGAATTCGAGTATTCGAACAAGGATTACCTGCTCGTCGACTCGCTCGAATACTTCATGGAGTCGGTGAATCCCGCTGTCTATGTGTTCCGGAGCCACTTTTCAACCGACTCGTTCCTGGAGTGCATGGACAGTTTCAACTACCTCGTTGTCCTGGAGGAGGGAGACAAGCCTATGCCGGACTTCCGGCGGTTTGAGGAGTACTTCAGCAACGGCAGCGGCGCCTCTCTCTGCGCGAAGTATCTGAATGGTCCCGCGACCCTCGCGCGACTCATCGAGAGCTACCGAAGGTACGAACTCCTCGACCGCGAGCTATTGTACCCTGACGGCGTCAGCGCGTTCCTGATGCGAAAGCCCCCCTTCCCCGTGGAGGACGACGCCGTCATCCCCGCCGCGCATCTGGTGAGCGCCAACGTCTTCATCGCCTGGCCCCGGATCGGCGTGGACGAACGGCTGCGGCGCCCTCCGACGATCGGCGACTACGACGTCCTCTTCCCGTACGACCTCGAGTTCCCGCTCGTGCCGCCCGCCCGCCGGGACCCGTCCGAGCCCTACTTCGCCCGGTACCGCCTCTCCTTTGAGCGGGGAGGGACGTACGCGCTTTCCATCAAACTCAAGGATCGGGAGGCGTCGCCTCCTCGTGCCTCCGTGAACGGGAAGCCCGTCATCGGACGCCATCCGCGGGAAGCGAACGGCGGGATGAAGCGCATCGGATCGTTCCGCGTTCAGGCGGGGGTGGGCGAGGTGGAGCTCCTCGGGGACGAGTATTTTTCCGTCACAGAGCAGCTTCGAATCACGAGGGAGGGGGAGTAGTTCCCGGCGATCCGCCTGTGGGGGTATGGCGCACGATCACTGGCTTCCCTGCCGCGGCGGGTTCATGATCCTCTCGGAGTATTCGATGCACCTCTGCCGCCACCGCTCAAGCTCTCCCATCTCATCGGCTGGATCGAACGTCCGCTCGCGTTCCTCCGGCGTGGGAAGGTCGAGGTCCGCGGGCGTCATGAGAGGGTAGCGCCGCCGGTAGTCGGTATAGAGGCCGGGGTCGCATGCTGTGGAGAGATCCTTTCTGAACTGGCGCAGCACCGCCTCCCGCTGCGCGACGAGCGGGCCGGGAGCGAACGGTTTCTGCGCGCGCCACATATCCGGTGCGCCGATGATGTAGGCGCGGAATGCCATCATCAGGTAGAAATTCCACAGCACGAGGATGACGACGGCCGCTCTCAGGGCGAGCCAAGCCGCCCTCCCGCGCCGCGCGAGCATGAAGACGACCGACAGGCCGTACGCGAACACGAACGTGTAGTCGGACTGGTACCGCGCGCCGAACGAATTGCCCATGTGCCACCCCGGAAAGCAGCCCGAGAACCATACGTCCGCGAGAAGGATGTAGCAGCAGATCCACGGCCACGGCGACGCGCGCCCTTCCCGCCTGATCCCCAGGATCATTCCCGCCGTGGCGACCAGTGCGAGGGGCGTCCAGACGAAGAGCCCGCAGAGGGGACTGAACAGCACATGGAGGAAAAACTTTGAGTACGGGTACAGGGGTTCCCTGAAGCGCCCGTAGGTGTTGAGCAGCCACTCGCCGTACATGGACCGCCACACGAGCATTTGCGGGAGAAACCCGATGATGTACCCCGCGCCGATGACGCCGAGGGAGGAGAGCGCGCTGGGCCGGAAGCCCCGCCCGATGCCCGTCCCTTCGCGCGCGCGCCGCCACCCCTCGTGGACACACGCGATGAGGGGGACGGGCATGATCAGCAGATTGTTGAACCTGATCGAACAGCAGACCCCCCCGGAAATCCCGACCAGAAGCGGCAGGAGAGGGCGAAAGGTGCCCCCCGCGCGCCCTTTCAGGTCCTCGTGCCACCGGGCGCAGAGGAGGAGGTAGAGAGTGACCCCTGCGAACGAGATGACGTGCGTCCAGGCGTTCTGGAAGATGAGGTAGAAGCCGAGGGAGAGGCCGAGGACCGTGGCCGCCACCGCCGCGGCGGCGACCTTCGGGGGCCTTCCGAGCCGCCGGAGCAGTGCGTACCCGGCTGCGATCCCGGCGAACGACCAGGAGAGCATCCCGAGCTTGTACGCCCAGAGGTAGACCGCCGCGAACCGGTGCACCTCCGGGCCCCCGCACGATTCGTAGAGCGACGCCGCAAGCCGGGCGGCGAGGAGGAACGGGAGGGTCAGGAGCGCGGTCCCGAAACCGACCTTCGAGTGCATCGGCATGTCGGGCTGGGCGAAATAGTCGCCGTAGTAGAGGCCGTTCATTAATTTCCCTACAGGGCCGAAGGCGATGAACCTGAACTGGTCGGTGAGGTCCGCGTCCCCGTCGAACGCGAGCGAGTGGGCGAAGGCGTAGTAGAACGCCTCGTCCGACCACTGCAAAAACGGAACGACGACCTCCGCGTTGCGTCTCTCGAGGAAGTTGAGGAGGTCGATATGGGCGACGGCGGCAAAGAGGAGCGCGAGAACTACCCCCGCACCCCGTTTCTCCGTGAGCCAGCGGGCCATGATGTCCAATCCCCTAAGGCAGGGCCTTATCATAGCACACAGCCGGTGCTACATTAAGGGCCGGGTCAATGGCTGCGGTTGCGGCCCGATGGTATACTGTTCGCATGAGACGGTCCACGCGTGTGCTCTGCCTCCTCCTGTTCGTCGGGGGTTTTCTCGCCGCGCCCCCTCCCACCGGATGCGCCGGCGCGAAAACGTTCTCCATCTCCAGGTCCGACTATCTCGAGAAGGTGCACGGCTGGTGGATGGGGAAGCTGATCGGCGTGACGCTCGGGGGGCCGTTCGAGTTCCGCATGCCCTGGCCGCCGAAGGAGGTCACGGGCTACGTCTTCGACGCCCCCGTAGCCGATTACTTCGGCGACAACGACGACCTGTACGTCGGCATGGCGTACCTGCTCGCCCTCGATCGGCACGGGGCCGGGGTGACGCAGGTACAGATGGCAGCCGAGTTTTTCCGCCGTCTGGAGCCGCGACGCCTCTGGATGGCGAATCAGCGCGCGTATATGAACCTCGCCGCCGGGCTCGCCCCTCCGAAGACCGGCCACCCGGTTTTCAACGAATGCTCCTGGGCAATCGACGCGCAGATAGAAAACGACGTCTGGGGCGTCGTCTGTCCCGGGATGATCGACACCGCCTGCCGTTATGCCGACCTCGCCGCGCATGTCACCAACCACGCCGACGGGGCGTACGGCGGTCTCTTCACGGCGGCACTGGCGAGCGGCGCCTTCGCGGAACGCGATGTCGAAACGCTCGTCGAAACGGCGCTCGCGAAACTGCCCCCCTCCTGCGACTACGCGGAGGCCGTGCGGGACGTCATCGCATGGCATCGGGAGGAACCCGGCGACTGGAAGAAGACGCGGGAGCGGATCCGGAGTAAGTGGCAGGTGGAGAGGGGGCACAGGGACGAGTCGGCGGTGGTCAACGGCGCGGCCGTCGTGACGGCGCTGCTCTATGGCGGCGGTGATTTCGATACAACCGTCAGGATAGGGACAATGGCGGGGTGGGATACCGATTGCAACGCGGCGTCGGCGGGGGGGATCCTCGGGATCATCCTCGGTGCCAAAGGGATCCCGCCACAATGGAACATCTTCCACGACCGCTACAAGAATATCTCGCTTCGAAACCTCCCGATGTGGATGACGATCACGGGGCTCGCCGAGTGGACCGCCGCGCTCGGGGAGAGGACGATTGCCGCGCACGGCGGGCGGCTCGACGGCGACCGCCTCGTGATCCCGCGGAGGAAGCCGGCCACCCCGTGTGCGGCGGGGACGTCCGTGCCCGGCGGTCCGCGCCGGGATGAGGAGTGGAATCCCCTCCGCGTCGAGAAGCTCGCGCTCGACCTTCGGCTCTGGAATCCCGATCTGGATCTTTGGAACTGCATCGCCGACGGGACGACGGGTCTGAGCCGGGAGTTCAAGGGGAAACGGCACGTCTTCAGGACGGTCCCGGGCCCGACGCAGGGGCCGTGCGTGCTGATCTTTCCGGACGTCGCCCCTCCAGATGGGCGAGAGGAGATTTTGCTGGAGATCTCCGCGTGCAGCGGCGACGCCCCCTGGGACCTCTCCGTGGCGGCGGGGGAGAGGGAATTGGGGCGCGTCAGAGTGGGGAAGGAAGCCCCGGCGGGGTTTCGGGCGACCACGATTGTGCCGCGCCGCGGCGAGGATATCATCCTGTACCCGGCGGAGGACGGCTCCACCTACCTCGACCAGAAGCTCACCCGCCTCGCCCAGCCGTCGCCGTCATTCAACCCGGCGGCGAAACCCGTCCCGCTCCGCATCCGCTCCGCGCAGAACAATGTGAACCTCTTCAGATATGGCGGGAAGTGCCCTCCGGGCAAGCCCGAGATACGCGCGTACTACATCCTCACGGAGTGGACGGACAGCCCCTATCCCGTCGCCTGGCTCTCCCCCGGCGACCCACATCCGTACGGCTGCTACTGGCCGAAGGAACACGTCCCCGACCTCCCCCTCCAGGAGCCCAAGCAGATCAAGTTGAGGATACAGGCCGAAGAGGAACTTCCCGCCATACCCGAGGGGGGAAAGTTCGTCCTCGTGCACGATGAGGGCAACGCGACGGTGATCTCGCTTCCGCGGGTATCCACGAAGCCGACGCCGTGGCACCGGCTGCGCTTCGATCTCACGCCGTACCTGGCGTTGCGGCCGCGGGTCGAGGTCCGGAGCACGCCGGCCGTCGGGGAAGGGAGGGGGGAGGCGTTCTGGGAGTACGTCAGGATTGTCAGGAGGCCCGTCTCCACCGTGGACGGCGGCGCAAACGGTCAAACCCCTTCCGACCGCCGGCAGAGGTAGCAGACGCCGGCCCTCTCCCCGATCTGCGCGAGCCGTGCCCGGGTGCAGATCGCACGCGCGCTCGTGTAGAAGTCGTTGTTCCAGATGGCGCCGAAGCGCTCCTTCCGAAGATCGCCGAAGACGGCCTGCGGAAAGTTCGGGTAGTAGCAGCAGGGCGAGACGCTCCCGTCGCAGTTGATCGACGCCGATCGGTACAGCCAGGGACAGACCCGTTTGGCCCGCTCCGCGCGCAGGTCGACGCCCGCCTCCAGGTCATACTGGCGGTAGCGGGGGATCGTGGAGACCCACTTCTCGAGCAGGTCCCTCCTCGACGGATCGATGTTCCCGACGGGGGTGAAGGTCAGGTAATCCACCCCGATCTCCCGCGCCGTTTTTCGGGCAAGGTCGATCTGGTGTTCGTTGTGCCGCATCACGATGAACTTCCACTCCACCAGCGGCGCGCGGCGGCGGAGCCGCCGCTTCTTCTCCACGATCCGCACGATGTTCTCCCTGACGAGCCCGAAGTCCCCGCCGACGCGAAACTCCGCGTACGCCTGCTGATCCGCCCCGTCGAGCGAGACCTCCAGGTAGTCGAGGCCCGACTCGACGACCTCCTCCGCGAAGCCGTCCTTTGCGATGTTCAGGTTGGAGCTGATCATGGTGCCGAGGTTTCGTTCCCGCGCGTACCGTATCATCCGAAAGATGTCCGCGGCGAGGAACGGTTCCCCCTGCCCGTAGAGAAGGACGCAGAAGAGAAAGGGGGCGAGCTCGTCGATGAGCTGCGCGTACAGGTCGAACGGCATCGAGCCGAGCACCGCCTTCTCCGCGCCCTTCACCTGGCAGTAGCCGGTGACCTGGGGGCAGAGCGGGCAGCGCAGATTGCAGCGGTTCGTCGGCTCCACCTTGATGAAGTACGGGAGACCGCGGAGCGTGCGCCTCCGCAGCAGCATCTCCGCCTCCACGAGGGCGATGTTGCGCAGCTTGGCGGGGGTCATGTGGCGCAGCGCGAGCCGGAGGAGGACCTTCAGCTTCCGCACGTCCTCCTGGACGTTCAACTGCACCGGATTCAATCGGTGTATCCGCATGGGGCGTGCCCGGCGCCGTCCGCCTTAGATCCTTCGCAGGTAGAGGAGGCCCTTCAGGAGGACGACGATGTCGTTGAGCGATCGGATCCGGCGGATCGAGCGCCAGATGTAGCGGGGGCGGATGTAGAAGCGGCGGTACGCCCGACGGTACATTCTTCGCGCGTCCGCGGCCGTGAAGCCATCGGTCTCGTAGTGGGGCGTCGCGCCGAGAAAATCGAGCTTCGTGACGTCATCGCCGATGAGCGACCGGCCGTGTTTCTTCACCCACGTCCAGAGCGCCGTTCCCGGGAGCGGCGTGCTCATGGTGAACTGCGCGTAGGTCGGGTCGAGCCGTATGGCGAAGTCGATGGTTTTGCGCATCGTCTCGACCGTGTCGAACGGGTGGCCGATCATGAAGAAGCCGATCGTCTCCATCCCCGCCCTCTTCGCCGCGGCGAAGGCCCGTTCGACCTGCGCCGTGGTGATCTCCTTGCCGATTTTCCTGAGGACCTCGTCGTCCCCGGACTCGATGCCGAAGGCGACCTCGTAGCAGCCCGCCCGCTTCATCATTTTCAGCAGCTCGTCGTCGATGAGGTCCACGCGCGTCCCGTTCCCGAGACGCCAGGCGAAACGGAGGCCGCTCGCGGACACGCGGTCGCAGAATTCCGCGACCCGGTTCCGGTCCAGCGTGAAGGCGTCGTCCAGGATCGATATCTCCTCCACCCTGAAGCGCTCCACGAGCTCCCGCACCTCCCCCATGACGTTGTCCATGCTCCGGTACCGGAGGTTCCTGCCGAAGGGGCGGAAGCAGAACATGCACTTGCCGGGACATCCCCTGCTCGTCACGAGCGTGGCAAAACGCTTCCTCCCGGTGTGGATCGTCTGATAGCGGTCGAGGGGGAGGAGGTGACGGGCCGGGAACGGGATCGAATCCAGGTCGCGGATGAGCGGCCGGTCGGGGGTGTGCACGACCTCCCCCTTGTCCCTGAAGGAGATGCCCGGGACATCGCGCCAGCCCGCCGTTCCCCGCCCCAGACGCGCCATCAGATCCAGGATGGTCTCCTCTCCCTCGCCGCGCACGCATATATCCGCCCCTCCGCGCTCGAGCGCCTCCTCGGGGGCGATCGTGGGGTGCGGGCCTCCGAAGATGAGGAGCGGCGGGCGGGGGAGGGCCTTCACGCCGTCGGCGAGTTCGCGGGCCGCCGCGAGCATGGAGGTCATCATTGTGGCGCCGACGGCGGCGGGCTGTTTCTCTCGGACGACGGCGAGGATATCCTTCAGGGACATCCCGAGCCCGTTGGCGTCGAGGAGCTCGAACGGGATGCCGGATCGCTCGAGCACCGCGGCCACGTACGCCAGGCCCAGGGGCGCCTCGGCGCAGCCGGCGTGGTAGAACGGGATGTTAACGAGGAACAACCCCGGCGTGCCGCCTGCCGCAGCCCCGTGTCCGTTTCGGGTCATGGAGAGTGCCTTCGCGACGTCGTTGGACAGCCATGGTATCCGCTTCGAACGCAATCCGCAAGTGCATTGTCCCGGCTTGCATTGTCCCGGGTCGACGCATCCCCATCGATGGGAACTGCTCAATCGTTGCGGCGTTTCCCCGCGAGGATCTTCGAGAACCCCTCGATTTCGCCGACCCCGTAGCCGAGGTGCGTGAGAAGGAGGGCGGCGAAGACGAGGGGGATGCGGGCGGGGCGACGCGCCCGGATGGAGGCGAGGCAGGCCGTAACGGCCATCGCGGGGAGGTAGACGAGGGGGAGAAGAAGCGGGCGCCAGAGGAGCCCCAGCGGCGAGAAGGCGAGGCCGAGGAGGAGGAGGAGGGGGGCGAGGTAGTGGAGGTTCAGCATCGCGGGCTCCCGGACGAGGAGCACCCCGCGCGCCCTGCCGTAGCGCCGCATGTTGCGCCACCAGGAGAGGGGGGTCGACCGGTACCGGTGATAGACGACCGGGAGGGGGGAATAGAGAAGTTTTCTTCCCGAGGTGAGGATGCGGTAGGAGAAATCGGCATCCTCCCCCTCGTTTTCTAGGCGGTCGTCGAAAAAGCCGATGCGATCGAAGAGACCCCGCTCGTAGATGACGTTCAACGAGGGGAGGTCGTCGACGAATCTCTCCCGAGGGTGGCACATCCCCGTCACCCGGCCGCCGCTCCCGACCCAGGTGTTGAGGGCGAGTTTCAGCGCTTCCACGAACGGGGGGCTCCCCTCGGGGATGAGGCTGGGGCCGCCGACCGCGGCGACACGCGCGTCCCTCTCCCGCGCCTCGCGGAATACCGCCGCGAGGGAGGAAAGCCACCGGGGAGCGGCGACGCAGTCGGCGTCGATGAAGGCGACGAATGGGGCGCGGGATTCCCGTACGCCGGTGTTGCGGGCGACGGCCGTCCCCTTTCTCGGTTCGACGACGACGCGGATGCACGGGTGGCGCAGGGCGCGGGCGCGGGCGATCTCCAGGGTGCCGTCGCTGGAATCCCCGTCCACCACGATCACCTCGAAGGAGCCCGAAGAAAACTCCTGTCCCGCGACGGAATCCAGGCACGCGGCGATGTTGTTTCGCTCGTTATAGCAGACGACGACCACGGAGAGATCGAGCGCGCGGGGCGTGTCGGTCACGGCTGCCCTCCCTGCCCGGTCAGCGGCGCCGCCTCAGGCCGCGCGCGAGGTACGCGGCGTAGCGCCGGGCCGACCGCAGATTCCTTCTCCCCTCCGACGGCCTGAGGGCCGACTGGACGAGCTTACGGGCGAGGTAACGAGGGTTGAAGTGGTAGGAGCGGTACGCCCGTTCGCAGAACCGCTCCATCTCCTCCATCGAGATGCCGGGGAGCGACAGCGGACTCGCGTGGGAGAGGGAGGGGCTCATCCACTTCGAATAGTCCTCGGTCAGCAGGTAGCCGTGCGCCTTCGCCCACGCGTACGCCTCGGTCCCCGGGTAGACGATGAGCGGGTAGAACTGGAAGCTGTCGCAGGCCAGCTCCTTCGCGAAGCGGAGGCTCTCCGCCATCGTCTCCCGCGTCTCGCCGGGGTTTCCGACCATGATGCAGCCGTGGACGAGGATACCCGCCCGGCGCGCGTTTTTCACGAAGGCGCGGGACTGTTCCAGACGCAGCCCCTTCTTCATCCTGTTCAGGAGCTCCTGGCTCCCGCTCTCGAACCCGACGGTCACCAGCCGGCACCCGGCCTCCTTCATGGCGGCGAGCGTCTCGTACTCCAGGTCCGCGCGCACGTTCGTGTACCATTTCAGCCGGTTCCTCTGCCCGACGAGGAGCTCGCAGATCCTCCGCGCCCTCCCGCGATCCACGGTGAACGTGTCGTCCTCGAGGCCGATCTCCCGGGCCTCGGGGAGATTCGCCGCGATGAAGGCGAACTCGGCGGCCACGTTCTCCGGGCTTCGAGGACGGAACCTCCGCCCGTGAAACGTCTGGGGGTAGACGCAGAAGAAGCAGCGCTGCGGGCAGCCGCGCGCGCTTATGATCTGGACGACCGGGTAGTCCGCGGCGGCGAAGTAGTAGTCGCGGATATCGAGGTGTTTCCGGTAGGTTTCGCTGACGAACGGGAGCTCGTCGAGATCTTCGATGAGGGGGCGGGGGGCCGTGCGGAGGCAGATGCCGCCCCGCCGTATGCAGAGGCCGGCCACCCCCGCCGGATCGCCGCCGGCCTTCAGACGGCGCGCGAGGTCGCGGAGCGTGTAGTCGTATTCCCCGAGCGCGACGGCGTCGACCCGGGGGGCGAGCGCGAGCGTCTCCTCGGGGAGGGCGGTGGGGTGCGTGCCCGTCAGGACGACGAACGCGCGGGGGAGGGTCTCCTTGAGGGACTCGGCCACCTCCGCGTCGTTGTAGATGCTGGGGGTGCTGGTGTCGCAGACGACGATGTCGGGGGAGAAGTCCGCGGCCCGCGAGAGAACCTCCCCCCGCGCGAAGCCCCGGGCGGGGGCGTCGAGGAGCAGGCAGTCGAAGCCGTCCTTTTCCAGCACACCGGTCGCCGCGGCGAGCCAGAACGGGTAGTAGAGCGTCCCACCCTTCGTCACCGCGGGGCTTCGTTGCGACCTGGAGAACCGCGGGTGGAATGGGGGGTTCAGCACCAGCACCTTCAGAGCTGGCCCCTCCGTTTCATGTCGAGCATGCTGAGGAAGAACGAGGAGAAGAAGGTCTGGATGCCGATGATCATCAGGGCCGCCGCAAGCGCGGCCCTGTTGAGCTCCACGACGGTGATGCTGAAACGGACCTTCACCGCGGTGTGGAAGACATACGCGTCGATGCCGAAGCCGACGAGGAATACGACGCTGCCGAGCAGCAGGCCTCTCTCCAGACTGAAGCGGCGGTAGAAGCGCGTGATGAACCGTGCGTCGTCCTCGAACTGCGCCTCGTAGGAGTAGGTCTTCGCGTACAGGCCGAGCAGGATGATCTGGAAACCCAGGATGGCCAGGACGGTTCCAGCGAGCGAAAAGTGGGTCCCGTAGCCGTGGCCGCCGATCCAGACAAGGCCGCCGGTGAGCCCGAGGAGCGGGATGAAACCGAGGGCCATGAAGACCGCCCCGGGGACGAAGAACAGGTAGGTGGGGCTGTACATCAGCATGAAGCGCAGGTGGCGGTAGCCGTCGCTGAAGGTCCTGAGGTGGGGCCTCCCGCTGCGCCCGTCCCGGTGGAGGGTGATCGGTATCTCGGCGATCCGCATCTTGGCCTTGCACGCCTTCACGATCATCTCGGAGGCGAACTCCATACCGACGGTTTTGAGGCGGAGCCTGCGGTACGCCTCCTTGGTGAGCGAGCGCATGCCGCAGTGGGCGTCGGAGACGCGGCCGCCGAAGAAAAGCCGCAGCATCCAGGACAGCACCGGATTACCGAGGTACCGGTGGAGCCAGGGCATCGCCCCCGGTTCGATGGAGCCCTTGAACCGGGAGCCCATGACCATGTCGAATCCCTGCTGCAACGGGGTGACGAAGCGCCCGACCTCCGACCAGTCGTAGCTGTCGTCGGAGTCGGCCATGACGATGTGCCTTCCGCGCGCCTCATCCAGCCCTCGGAGGTAGGCGCTTCCGTACCCCTTGACCGGCTCGCGGACCACGCGGGCTCCGCGCGCGGCGGCGATCTCCGCGGATCGGTCGGTGGAGCCGTTGTCGACGACGATGACCTCCCAGGGCAGGTTCAGGCGCGTGAGGGCGCGCACCGCCTTCTCCACGCATGTCCCGATGGTCTCCTCCTCGTTCAGGCACGGCATGACCGCGGAGACCTCAATTTCGCCACGCCTTCCTGCGTCGCTGTTCAATGGCGTTCTCGCTTTCTGTGCGCACGGCGCCGCCCGCGTGCCCGCCGACCCCGTCGCACAAAGATACTACAAACGGCGGCGCGGCGCAATGCGGATAAGGCCATGACGGGGTTCCGGGAATGCCCTCTCCACGCCTGTGGCACGCGGTCGCCATATCACGCGGCGTCATGTCGCGCGGCGTCATTGACAGGGCGTTCTTGTGTGCGCAATAATGCTGTCTTTGGGCGTGTTCTCCCGGCGCGCATGAGAGGCACGAGGAGTCTCCGTTGATGGGCAGGCGGGCAAGAAGAACGGCGATCTCGTGCGCCTGCGTTCTCCTCCTCTACTTCGTCTGCGAACTGGTCTCCGTTGCCGGCATGCGGCTCGCCGATCTCAGGCGCGGGTATAGGCTGGAGTTCGGGGTGCCCGTGCTTGATGAGGAGCGGATGCGGGAGCTCCGGGCGCTGCTCGCGTCCGGGGACGGCGCCCGCGGCATGATCGTGCACGACCCCGACCTGGGATGGAGACTCCGGCCCGGGTATTCGGGGGGGGGGCAGCGCACCAACGCCGCCGGCCTCGTGGCGACCCGGGAATACGATCAACGCCCCGCCCCGGGAACGGCGAGGATCGCGGCGTTCGGCGACTCGTTCACGCAGTGCGTCGTGCCGAACGAGGCGACCTGGGAACAACTGCTCGAGGAATCCTGCCGGGGCATAGAGGTGTTGAATTTCGGCGTCAGCGCCTACGGCCCCGACCAGGCGTACCTCCGCTACGCGCGCGAGGGGCGGAAGTATCATCCGGGGATCGTGCTCATCGGCTATATGACGGAGAACCTCGCGCGGCTGGTCAATGTCTTCAGGCCGTACGCGGACCCGATGAATGCCCCCCTCGCGAAGCCCCGGTTCACGCGTGCGGAGGGGCCCCTCGAACTGGTCCCGAACCCCCTGGCTGACAGGAATGCCCTCATGGAGCTCCTGTCGTTGAACGAAAACCCCGCGCTCCGGGACCGCCTCGGCCGGCACGATAACTACTACCGGAGGTATTATTACCGGCGTCCCCCGCGGCTGGTGCGCTATTCGCCGCTCGCGCGGCTCGCCTTCAGCGTTTTTCTGGTGGGGGACTGGAAGCTGCGGGACCTGACCATGACGAACATCCACGCCGCGGACGGCCGCTACAACACCGGGTCGGAGGCGTACCGCCTCCTCGAAGCGCTGCTGCTCCAATGGACGGGGGAGATCGTGCGCGACGGCGCCGTTCCGGTCGTGCTCGTCTTTCCGCAACGATCCGACATCGAGCGGTGGCGCGGGGGAGAGGGGATGAAGCAGTACGAGCCGCTCCTTGAGTTTTTGCAGGGGGCGCGGATCGCCTGCATCGATCTTATGGATGCGTTCCCGCCCCGCGAGACGGCCGAGGCGTTCACCGCGGATGGCCACTACAGCGCGCTCGGCAACCGCCTCGTCGCCGCCCGTGTCGGCGAGGCGCTGGTGCGCCGGGGGCTTGTCGCGGGGCCGTGCCAAGGGATGGGGATGCCGTGACGAAGGCCGGCGCACAACTCACGATGCTCCTCCTCACCGTCGTCGTCGGGGCGGCGATCCTGGCGCCGTATGTGGGGTACCAGGATGTTTTGGACCAGTCGGATCGCGGGCGGGACCTCTACTGCTTCAAGAAGACGATGGACGGCGCAACGGTCTACAGGGACTACTGGTGGATTTACGGGCCGGCCATGCCGTACTACTACAGCTTGTTCTACCGGGCGATGGGCGTGAGCGTGCGGAGCGTGCTGGCCGGACAGTGCGTCCTGCTGCTCCTCTGCGGCGTCCTGATCTTCCTGACGGCGGCGCTTTTCGTTTCGCCGGGCTGCGCCTGTCTCGCCTCGGTCGTCTTCTGGGTGTATTACCCGGATTTTCCCCACACCTACGTCTATACGGGCGCCGTCGCCTGCATGCTGCTCGCCCTCTACTTCCTTGTCCGTTACATCCGCCGCCCGGGGCTCCCGTCCCTCCTCCTCTGCGCCGCGGCCGCGGCGGTCGCCGGCATGGTCAAGCTCAATATCGGGGCGGCCCTCTTCTGCGCCTCGCTCGCCGCCGCCTTTGTCGCGGACCTCCTGCGGGAGGGGCTCTGCGGCCTCGGGGGCAGGCTGCGGCGCTACGCCGCCTCCGCCTCCCTCTTCGGCGGGGGGATTGTCCTCGGCTACCTGCCGTTCACCCGGGGGTTGCCGGGGGTCGTCAGGTCCCAGTCGTTCCCCTTCTCGAACCCGCAGCGCTCCTCCCTGCCGCCGCTCCTCCCCCGCCTCCGGGGAATCGCGGAGATCGCCGCCGAGCAGTTTTCTCTGGACTGGCGCTACCCCCTCCTGCTCGCGGTGTGCCTGGCGTGTCTCGCGCGGGGGCTCTGGCTGATCGCGCGGAACAGGCCGATTGCCGCGCCCCGTTCCGAGCTCGGCGCCGCGATGATCGCCTTTCTGCTCATCGCCCTCTTCTCGATTCACGAATACTTCATGAACATCTTTGCGATTTACTATCAGCTGATCTGGGCCTTCCCCCCCCTCTACCTCCTCTTCGTCCTCGCCGTGTGGACGGGAACGCGCGGCCTCCCCGCTCTTGCGCGCCGGGCGGTCGCGGCACTGGTCGTTGTCTGCGCGGCGACGAGCCTCGCCTCGACCGCGCAAACGATACGGCGCTCCATGGTCCCCGCGCAGCACCTGGGATTCGCGAGGGGCGGGGTGTACCTGAACCCCGCCAACAATCCGCCGGAGTGGCTCGCGACCGTCCGGGGCGCCGTGGATTATCTGATGCGCAACGTCGGGAAAGATGAGAAGATAGCCGCGTTTCCCTACGATACCCTTTACTGCTTCCTGAGTGAGCGCGACAGCGCCATCCGCCAGCAGGAGATTCTGGCGCTGAGCCATCCCACCGAGGAGCAGGAGCGGGAGATCATCGCGTCGATGGAGCGGCAGAACGTGAGGTGGGCGGTGCTCTCCAACCTGTATCGCACCACGGAGCCCGGGAAGGGCGCCGGCTTCGGCCTCGTCTGCTGCCGCACGCTTAGCGGGTATCTCGAGGAGCATTTCGACATCGCGTCGGTTTTCGGGCCGTGGCGCACCGACCCGCCGTGGTGGATCGAGGGGCACGGGGTGGCGATTCTCCGGAGAAGGGAAATCCCCGGCAGGGAGACGCTCTTCTGGTGGGGGAGCGCAAGGAGGGTGACGGTAAAATGAAGGTGCTGATACGCCCCGCCCGCTACGACGCCATCGGCGGCCCTATCGAGGAGATCCTCGACTCGTTTTCGCTTCGATGGAAGGGGGCGCGGGTCCTCGTCAAGCCGAACGTGCTCGGGCCGTGGACCGCGGATGCGGGCGTCACCACGCACCCGTCCGTGGTCGCGGCGCTCGTGCGCGCCCTTGCGGCGCGCGGCGTTGGGAAAATCATGGTGGGGGACAACCCCGGTCTTCGCGGCTACGCTGAGAACGAGCGCTGCTTCAGGACCTGCGGTCTGATGGAGGCGGCGGGGGGGCAGTACGTCAACCTTGGGAGGAGCCCGGTCAAGGTGAAATTCAACTCCCGCTATGCCTCCGAGGTCACCGTCTCGAAGGAGGTGCTCGACTGCGATATCCTCGTCTCGGTCCCCAAGTTCAAGACGCACGCCCTCACCATGCTCACGGGCGCGGTGAAGAACACCTACGGCTACATCGTGGGGGCGGAGAAGGCGCTCCTTCACGCCGCGGCGACCTCCCCCGAGAGGTTCGGCGAGGTCGTGGCGGATGTCTACGCCGTGCGCCCCCCGGACCTGTCGATCATGGACGCGGTGGTCTGCATGGAGGGGAAGGGGCCGTCGGGCGGGGCGCTTCGGCAGGCGGGGAAGCTGATCGCCTCGGATAACGCCGTCTGCCTCGACGCCGTGATGTGCTCCATGGCGGGCGTCGCGCCCGAGAAGATCCCCACGCTCAGGATCGCCCACGCGCGCGGGTTCGGGGAGATCGACCTCTCGAAAATCGAGGTGGATGGCCCTCTCGAACCGATCAGGGATTTCTCGATGCCGGGCACCTTCACGGCCGGACTCTTCGGATACATCATCCATCGTTTCGTCTTCCCCCGGCTCCGCACGAAGCCGCGGTTCAATATGCGCACATGCACCAGGTGCAAGGCCTGCTACGAGCTGTGCCCCGTGAAGGCGATCTCCTGGGACGACGGGCCGGTGCTCAAGCGGGAGAAATGCATCTCCTGCTTCTGCTGCATGGAGAGCTGCCCCTCCAACGCCGTGGAGCTGAGGGGCGTGCTCTACAAGGTCAGGGATGCCCTGACGAAAAGGACCGCCGGCGGCCCCTGCGGGTGAGCGCATCGGCTGGGCCCGGTTCACCCTGCGCCACCGGGAGACGCATCAGAAGAGCCGGTGCCCGGGTAGCGCATGGTCCCCCAAACGAAATGAAGATTCTTTTGCTGCAGCCGAGATTTACCTATTCGCGCTATATGCAGATCGCAGTGGAGATGCCGCTGGGCCTCTGCTCCCTCGCGGCGGTCGCCCGGCAGCGCGGCCACACGGTGGTGATTGTCGACTGTCTCGCGGAGGGGGTTGCGAACGCGGTGAGGGAGGGTGACCTCACCACCTACGGCCTCCCGGATGAGGAGATCGAAAGAAGAATCAACGAGTTCCACCCCGACCTGGTCGGAGTGAGCTGCCTCTTCAGCGCGCAGTACGGGAACGCACGCCGGCTCTGCGAGCTCACGAAACGCGTGGCGCCGCGCGCCATCACGGTGATGGGCGGGATGCACCCCACGGTCAAGCCCCGCGAGGTTCTGTCCGAGGAGTCGGTGGATTTCATCTTCCAGGGCGAGTCCGACATCACCTTCTCCGACTTCGCCGACGCCCTGGAGCGCGGAGACGGGTACGGCGACATCGACGGTCTCGGCTACAAGCGGGATGGGGTCCTCGTGATCAACAGGAAGGAGCACTTCATCGCGGACCTCGACGCCCTCCCGTTCCCCGCCAGGGATCTGCTGAAGGTCGACTGCTACTACCGGGCGGCGCGGGCACACGGCTTTGTCTTGACGCACAGTAAGAACATGAATCTGATCACCAGCCGCGGCTGCCCGGCGCGGTGCATCTTCTGCACCATCTTCCTCGTATGGGGAAGGCGGTTCAGGGCGCGGAGCCCCGAGAACGTCCTCGCGGAGCTCGAGCAGATGAAACGGGATTTCGGGGTCCGGCACGTGCAGTTTGAGGACGACAACCTGACATACGACATCGGCCGCGCAAAGAGGATCTTCAGGGGGATGATCGACCGGCGTCTGGGCCTCGCGTGGAACACCCCCAACGGTGTCGCGCTCTGGTCGCTGGACGAGGAGGCGCTCGATCTGATGAAACGGGCCGGGTGCTACTACGTCAAGTTTGCCATCGAATCCGGGAACCAGCGGGTGCTCTCCCGGGTGATAAAGAAGCCCCAGGACCTTGCGCGCGCCCGGCGACTCATCGAGTATGCGCGCTCCCTGGGGATGATGGTCGGCTCGTTCTTTGTGGTGGGCCTCCCCGGGGAGACGAGGGAGGAGATGCAGGATTCGTTCGACTTCCGGTACACGACACGGCTGGACTACACCGTCTACATCGCCGCCAAACCGGAGCACGGGACCGAGCTCCGGCGGCTGTGCGAAGAAAAGGGGTATCTCCGGAAGCACACCGACCTGGAACTCGAGGGGGGCGAGGGGTTCATCGAGACGCCGGAGTTTACGCCCGAGTGGCTCAGAAACAAGATCGCACGGGAAAACAAGCGATACCTGCGCTTCCTCATCACACACCAGCCGGGCACCCTCCTCTCGCTCGGGTGGCTTATCTTCAAGCGGGACCCGCTGATCGTCGTGAAACACCTTGCGCACACGCTGGGGTTGACAAGATGACGCCGCACCGTGAGAGAATGAGGCTCCGTCGCGGCTTTTGCCGCGGGTGCCTCCCCCGGCGCGATCGAGGAGGCACGGCGGTCTGGGCGGCCGTTGCGCCTGGAGGGTGGACTCGATGAACGAGTGTGTCCTGCACCGGCCCGGAGCCGGGGGCGAGGTGGCCGTCGTCGCCGCGCGCAAGGCGTGCCGTTACCACCGGCCCGGGGAGTCGTATCCGGCCGTTCGGATGACGCCGGACGGGCTCTGTCCATTTGCGTTCCATCTCCTCTATCCCGACTGCCTTGCCATGCTGAGCAGGGGAAGATACCCGGTGGAGGGGGGGAGGGAGATTTGCCGCCTCCAGTGCCCGTTCGCGGGCGAGGGGGTCGAGTTCGGCGTGTTCCGGATCCCGCGGAAACGGACCTTTTTCGGGAAACTGGAACTCCTCGCCAGGAAGACCGCGGACCTCTTCACGCCGGTCGAACTGCTCGAATACGGTATCGCCATCGAGGTGACCAAGGCGGGCGCCGGTTGTCCACATAAGTACCGGGCGGGGGACATGTTCGAGATGAACATCAAGGGGAAGAAGGAACTGTGTCCCGCGGCATTCTACACGATCTTGCCCTTTTATCCGGCCGCGCCCCATGGGGAGAAGGGGGCGGGCCTCTGCATCTCGTGCGCCGACTACTGCACGGATATCGTCTTCTCCCTCGGCGGCGGGGATCCCGGATCCTTCTTCGGGGAATGCGATGCGTACGGGGACATCGCGGTGCGGGTGGAGGGGGCGCGCGGGGGAGGAACGGGGAGCCCGCGGGAAGGAACCGAATATCCCGTGAACGCCCTCATCGACGCGATGCGCATCCCCTGCTTTTCCGCGCTCGCGGCCGCATTCCCCTATATGCGCACGCTGGAGCGCGGGGGCTCGCTCGGGTTTCTCACCCGCGACAGGGATGCGGCGGGGATCCAGTGCCCGAACCCGTCGGTTCGCGTGCGGATGTTCGTCCGCCGGGACCGGGCGACAGGAAGCTTTCGGCTGGACGTGCACGGCCGCGACGGCGTCTGCCCGAAAAATCTCCAACCGGGCAGGAGCTATCCGCTGCCGCCGCTGGAGGGGGGGGCGCTCCCCCTTCGGCTCCTCGCGACTCTCTATCCGTATATCATGCGTCTGAAAGCGGATGCCGCCGGGGCGCCGCGCACGGTGCGCTGTCCGGTCGAAGCCGGCGCGGCGGATGTGCGGGTATTCCGGGGGAGGGGATAGATGGCCGTGAAAGGGTCTCTCATCAGGCACGTTCGCACCTTTGGGGCGATCCTGAGATCGCGCCTGCTGCACAGGCGGATACCGGTGATTGCGAATATCCTGATCACGAATCGGTGCAACCTCCGGTGCTTCTACTGCTACCCAGATTCGTTCAACCGCGCCCTTGAGGACATGCCGCTCGCCGACTTCAAGAGGATCATCGACCTTGTGCACGCGAAAGGCTCCCGCGTGGTCGTCCTGCTGGGCGGGGAGCCGCTGATCAGGAAGGATATCGGGGAGTTCATCGGCTACGTGCGCGCGAAAGGGATGGCGTGCGAGGTCGTGACGAACGGATTCTTCGTCCCGCAGCGCCTCGACGCCCTGAAGAACGCGGACAGCGTCTGCGTGAGCATCGACGGCGACGAGGAGGCGAACGACAAGAACCGCGGGAAGGGCAGCTTCCGGAAGGCGATGGAGGCGATCGAGCTGCTCCAGGCGAGCGGGATCCACACAAGGATCAAGGCGGTGATCACGAGGAACAACCTCCGCTCCATCGACTTCTTGGCCCGCCTCGCGCGGGAGAGGGGGATGGTGCTGATGGCGATCATCCCGACGACCTATGAAGACAGGGTCTATCCGGATGGCGTCGCCGCGCAGTGGTTGAGCCAGGAGGAGTACCGCGCCTTCGTCATAAAGCTGATCGGGCTCAAGAAGGACGGCTACCCGATCTTCCACTCCTACCGCGCCCTGCGCTACTGCAGGGACTGGCCCTACCCGTACGACGAGATCGTAACGGGGAAGCGCCTGAAGAACGGCGCGCGGGCTATCCCGTGCACGGCATGGGAGTACGGCATATTCATCGACGTGGACGGAAGGTTCTTCATGTCGTGCCTTAAGACGTTCGACATCCAGGGGAGGAAGATTCTGGAAACCGATTTCGACGACTGGTGGATATCGCAGCGGCGCTTCGGCTGCACCACCTGCGCCCTGCTGCCGAACATCGAGAAGTCGCTCGTCTACAACATGCATCCGGGGGCGCTGTGGAACATGGTGCGGATGGCCCTCTGGCGCGGGGGCCGGTGATCGCCGCGTGGAGGGCATCGTCGCCGTGAAAAGAGCACTCGTCGTCATCGCGCTGGCTGTTCTCGCCGCGCCGGTGGCCTATAATGTCGCCACGTCGTATGTCGGGGATGAAGATCTCTGGCGCCTCGCGCGCAGTCTGGAGTTGACGCTCAAGGACGCCCTCCTGCAGAGCAACTACCATGTCCCTGGCTGGAAGCATTTTCGGCCGACGCAGTACGCCGCGTTTTTCCTGCTCGCCCGCCTCTTCGGGAGGGCCGCATGGGCGTACCATCTCTCGTTCTTCTCCGTCCATGTCCTCAGCGCGGTCTTCCTCTATCTCCTGACCCTCCGGTTGACGCACAACAGGGTGTGCGCCCTTGTCGCAGGCACCCTGTTCGCCTTCCATCAGGCCAACACGGAGATCCTGTGCGTGCTCGCATCCTTTCATTACCTGCTGTTGGTTTTTTTCTCCATCCTCACCCTGTTCTTTCTCGCGCGGCATCTCGATCGGGGTCGCATGTCGGATCATGCGCTCTCGGTCCTGTGGTGCATCCTCGGGCTCCTCTCCGACACCCCGGGGGTCATTCTCATGCCGTTCGTGCTCCTGCTGGCGGAGTTGTTCTACCCCGCCAAACTGACCCTGCGGAGAAGGATTTGGCTGTACTCGAGCTACGCGGTCCCTGTGTGCGCCTTTGTATTCGTCCGCCGGCTGCTGGTACCCGCCCCCCTGGTCGGGGCGAGCCATATCGCCGACGTTTCGCATATCATTGCGAACTGCCGCATGATCGTCCGCGCCGTCTTCCTGCCGTACGACACCATGTGTCACCCCCCGTATGGGGGCGTCTTCCTGGCGTTCTCCGTTTTAATCGGGTGCGCGTATGCAGGCGCCTTCCTTCCGTTCATCCGCCGGGGCGGGCTGCGCAACAAGCTCTTTCTCTTCTCCGCTATCTGTTTCTCTCTCTACGTGCTCAGCGCGGGCAACTTCTTCGGGCACGAGAGGATGTGCAGTATGGCAATCCCGTTCTACGCGCTCCTTATGGCATCGCTGTTCTGCAACGGCTATGAGGACACTGGACGGCTGTATAGATTCGCCACGAGTGCTCTCTCTGCAATGCTCATGCTGAACAACTACTCCCTTCTGCTTTTGAGGACACATGACTGGGCCAGGGCGGGACAGATAAACAAGAAGGTGATGGAGATCTTCGTCCGCGGCTCGGATGAGGCCGCAGGCAGGAAGATCCATACCGTCGGCTTCCACGAGGTCCGGCTCTGGTTCCTTCGGGGGAAGCCGATCGTCGGTGATGCGGGCGAGATGTACCGCTGGTGCCATTGGTGGAACGGGAAGGATCGCGCGCTCGATGAGACCTATTTCAGGGAGTGGAGCGGCTACCCGGAGATTCTCCGTGCGTACGCGTACGGTCGGGGGGTGGTGAGGGACGATGATCTGATCGTCGCGCTTGAAAAGCGGAAGGAATACGGCGTCTACTCGTTCGCCGTGAGGGCCGACCGCGCCGAGAACGCCCTTGTCGGCCGGCGGAAGCACGTCAAGGCGCCGCGCGAGTCGTCCCCCATCAGGGTCAACTTCCAATGCTTCAACACCCTCTCCATCCCGATGGAGGGTTTCGAGATCGACGAGGGGAGGAGCTACCAGCCCTGGCGGGGGTATGGATGGGACGGGGAGTTCATCGGGAGGGACGGCATCTGGGACAAGTGGACCGTGGTGGATATCGACCGCAGGAGCGTTTCGGAGCACCTCAGGGACACGTACGTGTTCACCGACAGGGGGAAGGCCACCTGGACTATTGACCTCGACAACGGCCCCTATCGCGTGGATCTCGGATGGTGCGATCCGATCTTCCGGAGAGGCCCGCAACGCGTGGCGATCGAGGGGAAGGTTGTAGCGAGCGCCGGGCCGCTGGAGAGGGACACCCTGTTCTCCGTCGAGAACGTCCCCGTGGAGGTGCGCGACGGGAACCTGACCATGGAACTTATGCCCATGCCGCCGGCATCGAGCGCCATCATCAACTACATCATCATAAGAAAAGGCGCCGAGTAGGTGCGGCGCGGACCGGATATGCGCCCGTTGAAACTTGTTCAGAACGCGAGGCGGACACAGTGACCGGACCCATCGCGCTCTTCTCCGTCAGCGACCTTCGAAATATCGCCGAATTCGGAACAATATTCATCAAGAACGGTTGGCGGGTGGTGGCCACGCCGGACGCCTACGGCGCCCTCAGGACCGCCGGCATCCCCGCGGTCTGCATCGACGAGTTCACGGGCACCGTGGAACGGTACTCGTTTCCCCCCACGCTCCATCCGAAGGTGGAGGCGGCGCTGACCGCGCCGGGATCGGGGGAGCGCATAGAACTCGTGTACGACATCCCGTATCCCCTCGCGCAGGGGAACGACGTGGGCGGGATGACGCTGCTCGCGCTGGCGGTGAAGGGGGGGCGCATCGCCGTGTCGGCGCACGAGGATATGGCCCGTGTCGCGGCGATGGTGAAGGAGCGCGGCGCCGTCCGCGCCGACGAGCGGGAGCGCCTCGCCGCGAAGGCGCTGCGTCTCATCGAAGGCCACTATGGCGCCCTTCTCGACCGAACGGAAATACCTCCTCGCGCCGGCATCCGCGGCGTCGAGCAGACGCGGCTCGCCCACGGTGAGAACCCCTACCAGGAACCCGCCTCCCTGTTCGCCGCATGCCCCGGCAACGACGACCCGCTCGCCCTGCATCGGTTCGAACGGATTTCCGGAGAGACGCCGTGTTTCACCAACATGGCCGACCTCGACAGTGTCGTCGCCACCCTGTGCCGTCTCGCCGGGGCCTACCGGCGGCTCGGCGGCGGCCTCCCGCACATCGCCGTGGCGGCCAAGCACGGCAACGCCTGCGGCCTGTCGGCGGACCGGACGGACCCGCTCGAGGCCATCGAGGGGGCGCTCTGGGGCGACCCGGCGGCGGTCTGGGGGGGGGAGGTCGTCGTCACCTTCGAACTGGACGGCGCGCGCGCCGAGCGTCTCCTGCGGAGCGCGCGGAGAGGGGAACTCCACGGGAGCCCCGGCTGGATGCTCGACGTCGTCGCCGCCCCGGCGTTCTCGGGCGATGCGGTCGAGATTCTCGGGAAGAGGGCGCGGCGGAAGCTGTTTCTGAACCCCGCCCTCGCCGATCCACCCCCCCCGGCGGACCGTTGGAGCTATCGGGGCGTCAGGGGCGGCTTCCTCAGGCAGCCGCACCCGTCCTACCTTCTCGACCTCGGCGAGTTGGAGTGGCCCTCGGGGATGTTCGACGCGGCGTCGCTCGACGACCTTCTCATCGCCTGGGCGGCCGCGTACACCTCGAATCACGGAGGGAACGAGGTGGCGCTCTCCGCAAACCGGGCGCTCATCGGCGTCGGCGGAGGCCCCTCCACCGTCGCGGCAACCGAGACCGCCGTCGCGCGGGCGCATGCGCACGGGCACGCCACGGCGGGCGCGGCGTTCGCCGCCGACGCCTTCTTCCCGTTCACCGATGCGCCGCGGCTCCTCGCCGCGGCGGGGTGCGCCTGCGGCCTCGTCCCCCGGGGCGGGCAAAACGAGGGGGAGGTCCGCTCCTTCTTCTCCACGCACGGCGTCAGGGTCGGCTATCTCCCGGAGCGGTGCCGGGGATTCTGCAGGCACTAGGGACGGGGTGGCGGGTGGCGCGAGGTAGATGCTATACTTGCGCGTCCGGAGGGTTGATCATGATGAAGGTTCTCTTGACCGGGGGGGCGGGGTATATCGGCTCGGTGCTCACCGGGCGCCTTCTCGCGCGCGGGATGGACGTCGCCGTCGTGGACAAGCTCATCTACCGCCAGACCAGCCTGCTTCAGTACTTCGACAACCCGCGCTTCTCCTTCGTCAACGGCGACGTGCGGGACGAGCGGCTGATGCGGGACCTCGTCCGGGACAGGGACGTCATCCTCCCCCTCGCGGCCATTGTGGGCGCGCCTGCCTGCGCGCGGGACCCGGAGTCGAGCACGTCCATCAATCTGCACGCGGTGGCGATGCTCGCCAAGATCAGTTCCGCGGGCCAGGCGGTGATCTACCCCACCACGAACAGCGGCTACGGGACGACCTCCGGCGAGGAGTTCTGCACCGAGGAGACCCCGCTCGCCCCCATCTCCCTCTACGGCAGGGACAAGGTGGAGGCGGAGCGGATCCTGCTCGAGCGGGGCAATGCCGTCACGCTGCGCTTCGCGACCGTCTTCGGCGTGTCGCCGCGGATGCGGCTGGACCTCCTGGTCAACGACTTCACCTTCCGCGCGGTGCGGGATCGCTTCCTGGTGATCTTCGAGAAGCAGTTCAAGCGCAACTTCCTGCACGTCCTGGACGCCGCGGACTGCTTCGTCTTCTGCATCGAACAGTTCGCGCAGATGAAGGGCGAACCGTACAACGTCGGCCTCAACGAGGCGAACATCTCCAAGGAGGAGCTCGCCCTCGCGATCAAGAGGCGGGTCCCCGAACTGTACATCCACTTCGCGGAGGTCGGCTCGGACCCCGACAAGAGAAACTACGTCGTCTCGAACGACAAGATCAACAGGAAGGGGTTTGTGGCGTCCCACGGCCTGGACGAGGGCATCCGGCAGCTCATCCGGGCGTACGCGATGATCGGGAAATCCGAGATGTACAACTGCTGAAGGCGGGGGGAACGATGGCCGATCGGATGGATCTGAGAGGGAAGAGGATCCTCGTGGCGGGCGCGGACGGTTTTCTCGCGCACCACGTGCTCGCGGAACTCGAGAAGCGGGGGGCGCGCGACGTCGTTCAAGCGGACCGGCGCGACTGCGACCTCCGCGAGCAGGCCGATGTCCGCCGGCTTCTCGCGGAGGCGAAACCGCAGGTCGTGGTGAATCTCGCCGGCCTCGTGGGCGGGATCCTGGTGAACACCCAGCGGCCCGCCGAGTTCTTCTACGACAATCTGACGGCGGGCACCCTGCTGATGCACGAATCGTGGCGGGCGGGGGTGGAGAAGTACGCGGCCTGCATGTGCGGCTGCTCCTATCCGGACACGGGTTCTCCGCTGATCTCCGAGGCGATGCTCTGGGACGGCCCCCCGCAGCGGAACTCGGCCCCGTACGGAAGCGCCAAGCGTCTCCTCCCCGTGCAGGCGGAGGCATACCGGCGCCAGTACGGGTTCCGCGCGATTGTCCTCGTCCCGGGAAACATCTACGGTCCCCACGAGAACTTCAGTCTCAACGACGCGCACGTCATCCCCTCCCTCATCAGGAAGTTCTACGAGGCGCGGAGGGGCGGGGCGCCCCGGGTCACGGTCTGGGGGTCGGGGAGCCCCGTCCGCGACTTCGTCTATGCCGGCGACGCCGCGGAGGCGATCGTCCTCGCCCTGGAGACGTACGACGGGGCCGAGATCGTCAACATCTCCTCCGGCACCGCGACCTCGGTGCGGGAGCTCGTACAACTCATCGCCGAACTGTTCAATTACCGGGGGGAGATCGTCTGGGATGCCTCCAAGCCCGACGGGCAGGCGCGCAAGATCTTCGACACCGCCCGGATGCGCCTCCTCCTCGGCTACGAGTGCAGGACTACGCTACGCGAGGGGCTGGAAAAGACCATCGCCTGGCTCGAGGAGAACTATCCGCGGGGGACCGTGCGGCTGTGATCCTCATCCTCGGCGCGCGGGGGTTCGTCGGCTCGGCGTTCTGCGCGGCGTGCGCGGCGGCGGGTCTGGATTTCCAGGGAGTGGACCTCGACGACTACGACGGCGCGCGCGGCGCCCGCTGCGATCTGTTGATCAACGCCGACGGGAACTCGAAGAAGTATCTCGCCGAGAAGGAACCGGCTCGGGACTTCCGGCTCTCCGTCTTGAGCGTAATGGACAGCATCGCGGATTTCTCCTTCCGCAGGTATCTCTATATCTCGTCCACGGCGGTCTATCCCGACCCGTCCGATCCGCGGCGCACCGCCGAAGACGCCGTCCTCGACCCTGCCGCGCAGTCCCGCTACGGCTTCCACAAGCGCCTCGCCGAGGAGCTGGTCGTGAAATACTGTCCCGACTGGCTCATCCTCCGGCTCGGCGGGATGGTGGGGGAGGGGATGCGCAAGGGGCCTATCCACGACATCCTGACGGGGGCGCCGCTTTGGGTCGGCACCAAGTCGAGGTTTCAGTTCATCCACACGCGCGACGTGGCCCGCATCGCCCTTCGGATGCTCGCGGAGGGGAGCGGACAAGAGATCTTCAATGTCTGCGGAAGGGGGACCGTCACGCTCGCCGAGGTGCAGGGGATGGCGGGCCTCGCGGGGGAGAACGACCTGCCCGCCGAGGTATGGGACGTCAATACGGACAAGGCCCATCGCCGCTTCGGCCTCCCCTCGACGGAGGATACGGTGCGCGCCTTCATCGCGCGGCGGCGGTCGTGATGCAGCCCCAAAGGGGGGATAAAGGGAAGAAACGCGCCGCGGGGAATACGCCCCGATCCTCCCCCCCGCGAGGAGGGTCCGGAAAGGCCGCGCCTGGCCGTTCCGCGTCCGGGGTATACCCATTTTTCCGGAATGATGTTATCATCCTCGCCGGAGGTTTCGGCAGAAGGCTCGCAGGGGCGCTCGGCGGACTCCCCAAGCCGATGGTCGAGGTCGCGGGGCGGCCGTTCCTCGAGTGGGTGCTTCTGTACCTGCGGCGCTTCGGTTTCCTGTCGTTTGTCTTCTCCACCGGCTACCGCCGCGAGTCGGTGCGGGGGTTCTTCGGCGACGGGAGACGCTGGGGCGTCGAAATCGAGTACGCCGAGGAGGATGCGCCGCGGGGGACCGCGGGGGCGCTCCATCTGGCCGTCGCCGCCACGCGTTCCGCCGACCTCCTCGTGCTGAACGGCGATTCGCTGTGTTTGTGCGATTTGGGCGAGTTGTATCGGTTCCACCAGTCCCGCGGCGGGGAGGCGACGATCTGCTGCGTCCGTGTCCGGGACGCCTCCCGGTACGGCGCCGTGGTTTTCGACGAGACGGGTATGATCACGCGCTTCGCCGAGAAGGGATGCCCGGGCGGCGGCTGGATCAACGCGGGGATCTACTGGATGCGGAGGGGGTTCATCGAGGGGATGCGGGGGCGCGCGCCCCTCTCGCTCGAGCAGGACATCCTCCCGTGTCGAACGGGGCGGGGGCTGTACGCGTACCGCGCGAACGACCCGTTCATGGACATCGGCACGCACGAGGCGCTCGCGCGCGCGCCCGGATTTGTGAAGAGAAACAATCTGCCGCGCCTTGCGCGTGCTACCGAGGGGGATGCATGATCATCTCGCGAACGCCCGTCCGGGTGAGCTTCCTCGGGGGGGGCTCCGACTACCCGGAGTACTGCCGGGACCATATCGGGATGACCCTGTGCGCCACGATAGACAAGTACTCGTACATCACGGTCAACGCGCTGAGCGGCTTCTTCGATCACAGCATCCGCATCAGCTACTCCAGAACGGAGCTCGCGAAAAAACTCGACGAGATCCAACACCCGTCCGTCAGGGAGTGCCTGCGCAGCATGGGGATCGAGAAGGGGATCGAGGTCCACTACGTCGGGGACCTCCCCGCGCGCACGGGGCTGGGCTCGTCGTCGTCGTTCACCGTGGGGCTGCTCCATGCCCTCTACGCCCACAAGGGGCGGATGGTCGAGAAGCGCCGCCTCGCCGAGGAGGCGGTACGGGTCGAACGGGAGATGATCGGGGAGAGGGTCGGTCTCCAGGACCAGTACGCGTGCGCCTTCGGAGGGTTCCTTCACCTGTCGTTCCGCCGGGGGACGGAGGCGGAGGTGCGGCACCTGACGCTGGCGCCGCAGCGGGTCAAGGCGATACAGGACAGGCTGCTCCTCTTCTACACGGGCCTCCAGCGGACCGCCCACGAGATCCTCGGGGAGCAGATGGAGAAGACCGAGAGAGGTGACGTGGACCGGCAACTCGAGGCGCTCGCCGCGCTCGTCCCCCGCGGGGCCTCGATCCTCTGCGAGAGCGACGACCTCTCGGAGTTCGGCGCGCTGCTCCACGAGAACTGGATGCTGAAGCGGGAGCTGTCGAGCGCCATCACCAACAAAACGATCGATGACTGCTACGAGGCGGCCCGGGCGGCGGGCGCCCTCGGCGGCAAGCTGTGCGGCGCGGGCGGGGGAGGGTTCATCCTCCTCTACGTGGAGCCGTATAACCAGGAAAAGGTCCGCAGGGCTTTGCGATCCCTCCTGGAGGTCCAGTTCTCGTTCGAGACCGAGGGAAGCACGATCATCTTCTACAGGCCGTAACGCGGAAGGCGGATATGGCAGCCAAACCGGCGTTGAGCGTCATCATCTCCTGTTTCAATGAGGAGGAGAGCATCGGGGAGTGCCTGCGGAGGACGATGCAGGCCGTCCCCGACGCCGAGATCCTCGTCATCCACGGCGGGAGCGACAAAACCGCCGACATCGCCGAGGAGATGGCCCGCGGGAACCCGAAGATCACGGTCATCCGGAACCTCGACGACCGGGGAAAGGGGCACGCGATCAAGGTGGGGATCAGGCGGTCGTCCGCCGACGTGATGGTGCAGTTCGACGCCGACCTCCAGTTCATGCCCGAGGAGATACCGAAGGTCGTCCGGCCGATCCTCGCCGGCGAGGCGGATTTCTCGTTCGGCGCGCGCTTCATGAAGGAGTCCGACGTGGAGCGGTACGACTTCAGCTTCTTCCGTGTGATGGGCAACCGCATCGTGAACCGATACGTCAACCTCCTGACCCGGCAGCGGTTCTGCGACATCACGACCGGATTCAAGGCGTGGACGCGGGACGCGATCGAAAGCGTCGCCTTCAAGGACGACCGGTTTATCTACGAGGCGGAGATCGCGGTCAGGGCGGGGCTCGCGGGGCGCCGGTTCGCCATGGTGCCGATCACCTACTTCAACCGATACGGCGGCATCTCGGGACACGGGCGCGGGTGGAAGGAGCCGGTGAGCATCATCTGGACCGGCGTCAAGATCCTGATCTTCTCCACGCTGATACGCCTCTCCCTCTGGTGAACGGCTCGGGGGGCGCGGGCATGCGCGCCGCCGCAACCTCAACGGCGGCGTCTTGCTCGACGGGGTGGTGCGAGGTCCCGTTCCTCATAGCTGTTCTCATCCGCGCTCGTCGCGCTCTTTTTCTTCCTGTGCCTCTCCGGCATGCTGCGTCACGAGATGTGGAGGGACGAGCTCCAGGCGTGGATGATCGCACGGGACAGCGCGACGCCGGCCGAGCTGCTGCGCAATGCCCGCCATGAAAGCCATCCGGCCCTCTGGCACGTTCCCCTCTACGGCGTCTCGCGGGCGACCCGCGATCCGCGGGGGATGCAATTATTGCACCTGTGCATCGCCACGGGTGCGGTGTGCCTTTTCGTGCGCGCCGCGCCCTTTTCCCGGGTACAGAAAGTCTTGTGCGCCCTCGGCTACTTCCCCCTCTTCGAGTACGGGATCATCAGTCGGAGCTACTCCCTCGGGATGGCGCTGCTATTCCTCTTCTGCGCGCTCTGCTGCATGCGCGCGGACATCATCTGGATCGCCTGTACGCTGGCCCTCCTGTGCCAGACGAATCTCATCGGCCTCCTCCTCGCCGTATGCGCCGCGGTGTAGTATGTGCTCGGTCGGGTGCGCGGCGAGCGGCGTTGCGGCGCCTGGATCCGGGTATCCCCCGCGTTGACGCGCATTTCGCTCCGTCGGGCGCGCGCCATATCCGCCGTTCACACCCCCCCGTAGACCTCCAGTTCCGCGATGGTCCAGGGGTAGAGGTTGTCCATCCGGGTGAGGGTCATCCGGATGTAGCGCGCCTTCACGGCGGGGAAGGAGATCCGGAAGAGCTTCTCCCCCGGGTCCGCGATCAGCCGCTGCGTGAAATCCAGGTACGCCCCCCCGTAGTCGACGGGCGTCCATCTCCTGCCATCGTTCGAGATCTCCACGCGGGGGTTCTTGGGGCACTCGTTCGCGCTCTTGAGGATCATCCCGATCCCGGCGATCTTTTCGCTACGCCCAAGGTCAAGCTGGAAGAAGAGGCCTGCAACCTGGTTGTGCCGCGTCGACCATGCCGTCTCCTCCCTGCCGTTGATGGCCAGGGAGGCATCCGACGGGTGCGGGTACGCCGTCGCCGTCCATCCGTGGCGGGGAAGGGGGGCGCCCGGGGGGATCGCGGGGGCGGAAGGGCCCGGGAGGATCTCGTAGAGGCGGTCGCCGCCGGCCTTCACCCTGAGGGCCAGTTCGCCACCGAAGCGGTCGAGGCGGTCGAGCGTCGCGCGCCAGTCGTAGGCCGCCTCGGGATGGGCGCGAACAAGCTGCCACTGCCACTCCAGGCGCGGGAGTCTCCCCACGTGCAGGACGACGTAGCGGACGCCGAGGGAGCGCAGGATGTCGATGGTCTCCCGCGAGGGGAAGCGCTTCATCTGGTCGGCGATGATCTTGTACTCGGGGTAGGCGAACGCCGTCTGGCCGTTGACGATTCGCCTCCCGTGGAAGGCGGCCCAGTACATCGCGGCGGTATCGAGACCCAACGCCCCCCCGATCTCCTCGGGTTCCCAGGGCATCGGGAGTTCGATGACGGGAGCGGTGTCGCGTTGCGCCATCAACCATCGGTATACCGCGGGGGGGTCCCGGGGCACGCAATAGAACGGTTCACCCCACGTGGTGGGGGGGTAGCTGGCATATTCGATGGTCAGAATCGCGAGGAGCCCGGCGCCGAGCACGCCCCGACGGCAGAGACGGGCCGACTGGAGCCGGTCGGCCAGCCACTGCACGCCGAAGCCGGCCATGACGCAGACGTAAATAAGCACGACCATCCCCAGCCCCCCGAGCGTCCTCAGCGCCGGGAAAAAACGATAGACGAGCATGGAGGGCCCGGGGCAGAGCTTCACCCCCGGCGTGAGACATATCCACGGCCCGAGCGAGAGCAGAAAGGCGGCGAGGCAGATGGCGAGCGCGAGCGGGGGCATGTACGCGGGGAGGAAACGCGCCGTCTTCCGGGCGGCAAAGAAACCGATGGCGGCGAGGATCCACGCCGCCGCGCCGAAGAAGTTGACCTGCCGGGCGTTCAACGAGAATCCCGCGGTAGCCCTGCCGTAGAGGATGTTCCCCGGAGACGGCGAGAGATAACTCGAGATCGCGGGGCATATCTCCTGCACCGTCTCGGCGTCCCAGGCGACCCGCTCCTCGCCCATCCCCTTCCTGATCGCACGCAGGGGGGCCGTCGCCGCAGCCAGGCAGAGGGCGAGGAGGGCGAGCATGGCGGCGGCCCTCGCGAGCCCGCCGGGGCCGAGTCGTTTGAGATTGGCGAGGAGGCCGAAGGCGAGCACGGGAAAGAAGGCGAGGCCCAGGTAGAGCCCCCCCACCATGTCGGAGAGGCACTGGACGAGGTACAGCGCGAGAGAGCCGGCGAGGAGCGTGAAGCCGGGCGCCCCGCCGCGGGAAAGGCGTTCAGAGAATTTGAAGAGGAGAAGGATGGCGAAGACGACCCAGTAGTTCGTCACGAACGGGGTGTATTGGAAGTTGGCGGTCCTGACCGGACAGAAGCCGAATATGGCCCCCGAGACGATGGCCGGGAGCTCCCCGCCGGTGAGATGGCGCACAAGGATGTACATCGCGAAAGCGTCGAGGGCGAGGGTGAGGAGATGGAGGATGTTGTAGGAGCCCACCGGGCTCCGGGTGAGCGCGTAGAGCGGGATGTACGCGAGCCCGACCATGTAGTTGTGAAAGACGGAGGGAAGCGTTTGTCGATGCGGATGGTAAAACGGTGCATCGAAGAGGTCCCGGGGATGCCGGAGGACGTTGGCCCTGAAAAACTGGAGCACGGATGCGAACATGAGCGTGTCGAAGTCGTTGTCGAGCGCCGTGTCCAAATGGAGCGGCAGCGGCCAGGAGAATCCGACCGCGAGCACGATGAACACGCACAGGATGGCGAATAACCTCATCATATACCCCTTGATGCAGTGCCGGTCCGCCGCGCGCGGAAACGAGAAAACGACGCGCATCGCCCGCGGGGGAATGGCGCACCTGTTTTCCCGGAATGTCTCTCGCAGATGATGGTGAGGCGCCCCTGCGGCGGTCTCCGCCCGCAGAAGTTAATCAAGAAACGGAGGGCAAGTCAATCTGCGACAGCGTCTGCGACAGCGTCAATGCGCGGCATGAACACGAAACACAACCGCCGCTGCAAAAGCGATATCCGGCGGCCTGCGCAGTCGCCCGCGGATTCAGGATTTGCACTTTCAGCGTGTTTGTTCTTTAGTATACTTGCCCCCGCGCTGCGTCGCCGTCGGGTGCCCCGCTCGTGTGATACGGCAGCGCTAAATCCGGCTTGGCCCCGGTTTGTCTAACTTCTCTGCCGCGAGTATACTATAATCGTTTTCGCATCCTTGCGTGCACACCGGCGCAGTGGCGTTTTTGTAAACTTTTGCGCGGCGCGCCGGACTGCAAGGAGAAGAAGAAGCCCCGCCACCCTCTGATGGCGGGCGTTGCATAACACGTTCTTGTCCATGAAGATACGGCATTTATTTCGGGCGGGAAAGGCTGTTCTTGAGGAGCGCCTCCTGGGCAGGCGGCGGCCGCTGGCGGTCTGGATCGACATCACCAACCGCTGTCCCGCCGGCTGCGCCTACTGCGACATCTCCAAGAGCGGGAAGAAGGACATGCCGCTCGAGGGGCTCCTGCGCATCATGGACGAACTCGCGGCTATGGGGTGCGTGCGTCTTCACCTCACCGGCGGCGACCCCCTCATCAGGGACGATATCGGAGAGATCATCGGGCGCGGGAAAGGAATGGGATTCCTCGTGACCCTTTCCGTCCGCGAACACTTCGTCCGGAGGCGGCTCGAGGCCCTGAAGAACGCCGATATGGTGTTCCTGAGCTTCGAAGGGCTGAAGGATGTCCACGAGGAGCTCAAAGGTAGGGGGAGCTTCCCCCTGCTCCTGGATGCGTTCAAGGCGCTCAGGGAGCGCGGGATACGCACGCTCACCACCACGACGCTCACCAGGCGCAACAGGGAGTTCATCCCGTTCATCCTCGAAACCGCCCGGAACTACGGCTTCGTCACCAACTTCCAGTGCCTTCACTATCCGCTGGGGGCGGCGGGAGGGGGGGGGTTCCGCCGGGAGCACCCGCTGGCGGAACTGCTCCTCGACGAGGAGGAACACCGCCGCATCGGGAACGAGCTCATCGCCCTGAAACGCTCCGGTGCGCCGATCGCCGACTCGGAGATGTGTCTCAGGCGCATCTTCATCGACTGGGAGGATCACCGCGCGATTTTTCTCCCGCGCCGGCCCCCGGGGCACCCGCCGTGCCGGGCGGGCCGGCTCTTCTGCCAGATCGACGTGGAGGGGATCGTCTACCCGTGCGGATCCACTTTCGAACGGGCCCGGAAGGAGCTCTACCTGAACGCCCTCGAGGTCGGGATGCGCAAGGCGTTCCGCGCCCTCCCCGAAAGCTCCTGCGCGGCGTGCGTGCAGGCGTGCCACGTGGAGCTCAACCTGCTCCTGTCGCTGAATCCGGGAACGATCATGCACTGGTGCCGGCAGCTCATCGGAAAGAGGATATGAACGGTTCCGGGAAGCGGAAAAGGGGGCGGGTGGCGCTCGTCAACCTGCCGCAGGTCGTTCCCGACCTGATGTACACCCCGCGCGTGAGGAAGGCCTACACGGACACGGCGCAGATACTCCCCAACCTCAGCCTCGCCTACCTCGCGGGGCACCTGGAGAAGTCTGGGTTCGAGGTCTGCTACGTCGAGGCGTTCGCCCTCCGGCTCTCCGCGGAGGAGATCGTCCGGCGGCTCCGAGAATTCGATCCGATCGCGGTGGGGTATAACCTGATCACGGAGACGTTCCTCGAGTCGCTCGCCTACATCGAGCGGATCAAGCAGGCGTTTCCCGTCCCGGTCATCGTCGGGGGGATGCACCTCTCCCTCTACCCCCGCGAGACCCTCTCCCACGAATGCATCGACTACGGAATCGTCGGCGAGGGGTGGAGAAGTTTCCCCCAACTGCTCCATGCGATCGCCCAGGGAGGGCGGGACGTCGGCGGCATCGACGGTCTGGTACGGAGGGACGACGGAGGGGTGACCTGCGTTCCCCCGACCGCCGACAGCGTCCCGCTCGACCGGGTCCCGTTCCCGGCGCGCCACCTGCTGCCCAACGAGGCCTACTCGTGCGTGATGTCGAAGCGCCACCCTGTGACGGTGATGATCTCCAGCTACGGCTGCCCGTTCAAGTGCGCCTACTGCGACGTGGGCACCATCCGCCACCAGATGCGCAGCGCCGAGAGCGTTATCGCCGAGATGGAGGAGTGCAGGAAGCGGCACGGGATCCGCGAGATATGGTTCCAGGACGAGACGTTCACGCTCAACCCCGGGCGCGTCCAGGCCATCTGCGAGGCGATCCGCCGGAAGAAGCTCGACGTCACCTGGTCGGTGCGGACGCGCGCGGATCTCGTCTCGCCTGACATGCTCGCGTCGATGAAGGCCGCCGGCTGCTTTAAGATGCACTTCGGCGTCGAATCCGCCGACCCCGACGTGCTCTCCCGCCTCGGGCGCTCGATGTCCATCGAGCGGATGCGGGAGGCGTTCTCCTGGGCGCGGGAGGCCGGCATCTCCACGCTCGCGTTCTTCATGATAGGAAACCCCGGGGAGGACCGTCCCGCCCTCAAGCGCTCCATCCGGTTCGCGAAAACGATCCCCTGCGACTTCATCCAGGTGAACAAGTTGACCCCGTGCCCCCCCTCGCGACTGTACAGCCAGGTGGTGAAGGAGACGGGGAGGGACTTCTGGGCGGAGTACACCCTCGGCAGACGCGGGGCGATCGCGGAGATGGGGAACTACTTTTCCGTCTTCCCCCCTGGCGAGCTCGACCGCCGGCAGAAACAATTCTTCAGGGCGTTTTACTACCGGCCCTCGTACGTGGCCCGCAGGCTCCTCGCTGTCCGCTCGTGGCACGAGTTCGCGACGCTCGCCAGGGCGGCTCTCTCGATCCGATAGGCGCCGATGAGGAAAAAGTACTCCCGTGTGCTCATCCGCCGGTTGCGCTCCGGCCGCCCGCTCCGGGCGTTCCGACAGGCGGTGAACGCCCTCGCCGTGATCGGGTCGGCCTGGAGGGGGAGGACGTTCTGCGCCCCGATCTCGGCCACCCTCGCGCTCACCTACCGCTGCACCCAGCGCTGTGCGATGTGTAACTTCCCGCAGCGGGTGCGAAGGGGTGCCGAAGAGATCCCCGGAGAGAGGGCGAAGGAGATCATCGGGGAACTGGCCAGGATGGGGGCGTACGGCGTCTCCTTCTACGGCGGCGAGCCGCTTTTGAGGAGCGACATCGTCGAGCTCGCGGCGGTCGCCCACCGCGCGGGGCTGACCGTGCACATACCCACCAACGGGATGCTGCTGACGGACTCCGTTGCGCGCGCGCTCGTCGAAGCCGGCGTCGATCTGATCACCCTCTCGATGGACGGGGCGACGCCGGAGATGCACGACCGGCAGCGCGGCGTGCCGGGCGCCTTTGCACGCCTGGGCGAGGCCGTCCGCAACGTCCTCTCCGCCCGGCGCCTGCTCGGCCGGGGCTGCCACTGCGCCCTCGCGGCCACGCTCACCGAGGGGAACGTTGATGACGTCGCGGGGATCGTGAATGCCGCCCGCCGGCTCGGGGCGGACACCCTCTCGGTTTTCGAGGCGCAGGATCTCGGCGGCCTGTCGCAACCGTCCGCGGCGGAACGGGCGGCGTCGCTGCTGCGCGCCAACGAGCGGTTGCGCGAAGAGAAGATGCGTCTGCCCGACTTCATCGACAACTCCGAGGCGTACCTCGACTACTGCAGGCGGCTCTTCTCGGGGGAGAGGCCCGTTCTCAGGTGTTTCGCCCCGTACACCGACATCTTCATCGACGCGTATGAGGACGTCTACGCGTGCAACTATTTCTTCGGGATGGCGCAGCCGGTCGGGAACCTGGGAGGGGGGAGTGTGCGGGAGTTCTGGCGCTCAACTGCGTATGATTCCGCGCGGAGGGAGCTGAAGGGCTGCGCCGCGTGCAACTACATGTGCCATCGGGAACTGAGCCTCATGTTCAACAGGGCGTCCCCGTCCGCCGTATGATACAATATCGTGTTCCCGTACAGCCATTCCGATGAAGATCGCGCTCGTTTTCCCGCGGTTGAATTCTAGGTCGGGGGACCCGCCCCTCGGGCTTGGGTACCTCGCCTCCAACCTGCCCGCAGACCTCGGGGCGCGGGTGACCCTCGTGGACGGGACGTTCCTCAAATCGGCGGAGGAATTTCACGCCAGGCTCGAAGAGACTCGCCCCGACCTCGCGGGCATCTACTTCGACACGATGAGCTACGAACGCGGGATCGAGGCTGCCAGGCGGGCGAGGGCGATGGGGGCGTTCGTGGTGGCCGGGGGCCCGCACGCGACGGTCCTCCCCGAGACACTCGTGGATCATGCGGACATCGTGGTGCTGGGCGAGGGTGAGCGGACCTTCGCCGAGGTCGTCCGGGCCTCGGCGTCCCGCGATCTGAAGGGGGTACGGGGCATCTGCTACCGGGAGGGAGGCCGGATCGTCACGAGCGCACCCCGCGAGCCGGTCGCGGATTTGGACGCCTTGGAGTTCCCGGACCGGCGCCTGTTCGATATGGAGAGGTACACGGCGACCTGGCACTACCTCGACATCCTCGGGATGAAGATCAGGGGGACGACGGTCGTCGCCTCCCGGGGCTGCCCCTTCCGGTGCACCTACTGCCAGCCCACGCTGGTGAAGCTGTTCGGCAGCCGGCTGAGGATGCGGAGCCCGTCGAACATCGTCGCGGAGATCGCGGGGCTGAAGCAAGACCACGGCATCAGGGGGATCTTCTTCCACGACGACACGCTGACGGCGAACCGGCGCTGGCTCGAGGAGCTCTGCGACCGCCTCATCGCGGACCGGCTCGATATCCTGTGGGCGTGCAACACGCGGGCCGACATCACCGATGACGCGACGTTCCGGAAGATGCACGAGGCGGGCGTCCGGTATCTCCACATCGGCGCCGAGTCGGGCAGCCAGCGGATACTCGACGACGTCTACAAAAAGCGGATACGCCTCGAGAACATCAAGACGACCATCGCCGCGGCGAGGCGGGCGGGGATCAGGGCGGGCTGCTTTTTCATGCTCGGCGCCCCGACGGAGACAAGGGAGGAGCTCCGCAGGACCATACGATTCGCCTCCTCGCTCGACATAGACGAGGCGACGTTCAACATCGCTACCCCCCTCCCCGGGACATACCTGTTCGACATGGTGACGGAGCTCGGCTACAAAATCAGCGACAACTACACGGATTTCAACTACTATTCACGCAGGGCGTTCGAGGACCCGAACATAGACACCCGGACGCTGAAGAGATTCCAGCGGAAGGCCCTCTTCAGCTTCTACCTGCGGCCCCGGCGCTGGGGGTACATCCTGCGGCATTTCGTGTCGCCCGGGGGCATCCCGAAGCTCGTCACCAAGGTCAGGAGATTCTTCCGATGAAGGTTAAGTTCGTCAACGCAACCCTCGGGGGCGACTACAGCGCGCTCGACATCGCCATCACCTGCCTGGCCACCTACCTGAACGAGAGGACGCCGCATCGCGCCACGATTACGGACCTGACGTTCAGGCGGAGGGTGTGGAAAGAAAAGCTGCTGGCCGACATCGACCGGGATGCGCCGGACCTGATCGGCATCTCCGCCAACACGATGTACATGCAGTACGTGAAGGAGGTCATCGCGCACATCGCGCGGCACCGCAACCTCCCGGTTATCCTCGGCGGCTACCACGCGTCGCTCAAACCCGAGGAGACGCTCTCGCTTCCCGGCGTGGACGCCCTTTTCATCGGAGACGGGGAGCTCACCCTCGCCGACTATCTAAACCGCCTCGAGGGGGGCGGGGACGTCTCGCAGATCCCCGGCGTCTGGACGAAGCGCAACGGAACCATCGTCAAGACCGGCCGGGGGTGTTTCATCAAGGAGATCGACAGTCTCCCGATCCCCAACTGGGACCTCTGGGAGGATCTGGACCTCTACTTCTACTTCCTGGGGATGCTCTACATCATCGGCACGCGCGGCTGCCCGTTCAAGTGCACCTACTGCGACGCGCACGGCATCTCGGAGGCGGTGGAGGGGCAGTACTACCGGGTGCGGGACCCGGTCAGCTACGCGCAGGAGATCGCCTTTCAGTGGGAGAAATATAAGCACCGGAACATGCGGCTCGCCCAGCTCTTCGACCAGATCCCCACCGCCAGCATCGCGTGGCTGCGTCCGTTCTGCGAGTCCTACATGCAGACGAGCGCCTGGGGAAAACTGCGGTACAGCATGTTCGCCCGCATCGACCAGCTCGACGAGGAGAAGCTGGAGCTGCTGGGCAAGTCGGGGTGCGCCCTCCTGCGCGTCGGGATCGAGTCCGGGAACGACTTCATCCGCAACGAGGTCTACGGCAAGCATATCTCCCGGGAGAAGATTAAGGAGATCTTCAGGATCGCCAAGGCGAACGGCATCGGCTTCACGGCGTTCAACATCCTCGGGGGCCCCGCCGAAACCCCGGCGACGCTGCGGGACACCATCCGGCTCGCCATGGAGCTCGACGCGAACCGGACCGCCTTTTTCATCTACAAGCCGTTCACCGAGGAGGGATGCCGGCAGATCTACCAGTACGGCGGATGGATAGACGATGCGCGGTGGAAGGCGGCCGACAACATCACCTTCGGCGCCGTGGTCGAATCGAAGAAGCTAAGGGTCAGGACGGTGGAACGGTACCAGAAAATCGCCTACTTCCTCACCTTCGGCAGACGCCTGCTCAGGATGATCCTGCGCCAGAAGCTACGGTACTTCAGGAACCTCTTCGTCTACCTCCGGCGGGGGTGGCGGTACGGCCTGCACTTCGGCTACACGATGATCTACTACCACATCTACGGCTACGACAACGTCGACAAATGAGGATTGCCTTCGTCCACAGCTTCCCCCAGGAATACCACGGCATCATGTACCTCGCCGCGGCGCTCAAGGCCGCGGGGCACGAGTGCGAGGTGTTCGTCACCTCGCTCGAGAAGAACATCCTCGGGGAGCTCGCCCGTTTCGCCCCCCGCCTCGTGGGTTTCTCCTGCACCACCGGCGAGCACCTCGCGATGGCGCGCCTTGCCGGACGGGTCAGGCGGGAGCTCGGCGCGATGACCGTCTTCGGCGGAGCGCACGCGACCGTCTGCCCCGAGATCGTCGAGCACGAGGGCGTGGACGCCGTCTGCGTCGGGGAGGGGGAGGACGCCCTCTGCGAGCTCGCGGCGGTCCTGGAGCGGAACGGAGAGATCGCCGAAATCAGGAACCTTTGGGTCAAGCGCGGCGGCGCCGTGGTGAAGAACGAACCCAGGCCGCTGCGGGAGGATCTCGAGAGCCTCCCCCGGCCCGACTGGTCCCTGTACTACAAGTACCGGTTCCTCCGCGAGAAGACGACGAAGACGTTCATCGGGAGCCGTGGGTGCCCGTTCCGCTGCACCTTCTGCACGGACCCGTATTTCCAGTCGCTCTACCGCGGGAAGGGGAGGTACCTCAGGATGCGGGCTCCGCGGAGCTTCGCCGCGGAGATACGGGAGCAGAAGGAGATCCTGCGCTTCGACACGGTCACCTTCGACGACGAGGTCTTCGTCTGGAACAGGGACTGGCTGCGCGAGTTCCTCCCTCTCTATCGCAGGGAGGTCGGCCTCCCGTTCTTCTGCGGCGTCAGGGCGGACACCCTGACCGAGGAGATCGTGGGCGAGTTGCGCGAGGCCGGCTGCTACGGGATGTCGTTCGGCGTCGAGAGCGGGAGCGAATTCGTCCGGAACGAAATAGGGGGGAAGGGGATCAGCAACGAGCAGATCGTCTCGGCGGCCCGGTGGGTGAAGGCGCGGGGGATCATTTTGAGGACGACCAGCATGTTCTGCATGCCGGGCGAGACCCCCGCGCGGGCCTGGGAGACCGTGCGCCTCAACGTCGACTGCCGGGTCGACCACCCGTTCGCCTACGTCTACCAGCCCCTCCCGAAGACCGGGATGTACGACTACGCCAAGGCGCGCGGCTACCTCGGCGACGGGTTCAACTTCGACCGGCTCGAGCCGCTCCACCTCGGCGACAATCCTTTGCGGCTGGAGAGGAAGGGGGAAATCCTGAACATCCAGAAGCTCTTTTACCTCGCGGTCCGCCACCCGCGCCTCATCCCCCTGCTGCGGCTCCTCGTGAAACTCCCCCCGAACCCGCTCTTCAACGGAATCTTCAAGATCTGCCTGGTGAGGAACTACTCGCGCTACAAGAAACTGGGCCTGCGCAAGACCCTCGCGATCGCCCTGAAGACGCGCGGTATCGCGCAGGAGGTCGAACCGCTATGACGGTTGAACGGTGCGACGCGATCGTGCTCGGGGGAGGGCCCGCCGGCCTCGCCGCCGCGGATCGTCTGGCGGAGGGGGGGATGCGGGTCGTCCTTCTCGAGGCGGACACGGAGCTCGGCGGCCTGGCGAAATCGTTCCGGCAGGACGGGAAGTGGATCCCGATCACCTACCACCACGTCATGGGGATCGACACCGCCACCCACCGGTTCCTGAAAAGGTTCGGTTTGTGGGAATCGATGGTCTGGAAGAGCATCAAGGTCGTCTTCTGGTTCCACGGGAAGGCGTACCCGCTCGTGCAGCCGTGGCACATCCTCGGCTTCGCCCCGCTCACCCCCCTGGAACGGCTCCGCCTCGTCCGTTTCGGCGTGGTCTGCTATTTCAAGAAGAACTGGCACGCGTTCGACGCGGTCAGGAGCGACGAATGGATCGAGCGGATGCTCGGCGGGAGGGCGCGGAAGGCGATCTTCGAGCCGCTCGCCGAGATGGAGTTCGGGACGCCCCTCTCCGCGGTGAGCAGCGGCTGGCTCGGCTACCGCCTCCACGAGAGCGCCCGGAACAGGTCCAGCTACGGCTACCCGTCCAAGGACCTGAAGGCGCTCATCGACGGGATCGCCGCGGCCGTCGAGAAGAAGGGCGGGCGCATCATGCGGGGGGTCGAGGCGGTCCGGGTGGGGCGGGGGACGGTGGAGGCCGTCGGCCCGAACGGGACGCGGCACCGCCTGGAGTCGCCGAGGATCGTCAGCGCCGTCCCGCCGGAGATACTGCTGCGCATACACGAGGAGCCGGGGCGGCTGGATCCGGAACTCTCCACGATCCGCTACCGCCCCCTCATCTGCATGTGCTTCGGCTCGCGCCACCTCATCTCGCCGCACTACTGGAACGTCTTCATGGAGCCGGTCCTCCGTTTCGGGGGCATCTTCAACCACACCGCCCTCTTCCCGGAGGGGGGGGCGCACGGGGAATATGTCTACTACCTGTTCAGCTACGCCGACGAGGAATCCCCCCTCTACCGGACCTCCGAGGAGGAACTCGCGGCGATCTACCTCGAGGACATCCGCACCGTCTGCCCGAAATTCGACTATCTTTGGCGGAGGATATTCAAGATACCGTACAGCACGCCCCGGTACGGCCTCGGGTACAAAAACCCGCCCGTCGAGAGCGTCTACCCCGGCCTCTTCTTCGCCGGTGTGTACCGCAGGTACCCCTGCACCAGGACGATGCACACGGCGCTGCTGAGCGGCTGCGAGACGGCGGCGGCGGTTCTGAAGAAGGGGTGAGCGGATGGAACGGCCCCCGCCTGCGCCGTCGAATGTGCCGCCGGGGAAACGGATCCTGATCGTCATCCCCGTCTACAACGAGCGGGAGAACATCGTCGGCCTGCTTGACCAGCTCCTCGCCATCCCGCCCGCCCTCGACGTCCTCCTCATCGAGGACAACTCCCCGGACGGCACGGGGGCGGTCGTGGACGCCTACAGCCGGGAGAATCCCCGCGTCGCGGTCATACACCGGCCCGGAAAACTCGGCCTCGGCACCGCCTACGTCCGCGGGTTCGCCTACGCCATCGGGAACGGGTACGACTACGTCATCGAGATGGACGCCGACAACTCCCACGACCCCAAGTACATAGCCCCGTTCATCGAGGCGATCGAGGGATACGACCTCGTGATCGGCTCCCGTTATCTGAAGGGGGTGAGCTCGGTCAACTGGCCGTTCTGGCGCCTCGTGATGAGCTACCTCGCCAACAAGTACGTGCGCTTCGTGTCGGGGATGCCGTACACCGACTGCACCGGGGGCTACAAGATCATCTCCCGCCGTGCGCTCGAGGCGATCGACCTCCGCGAGGTGAAGTCCAACTCCTTTTCGTTCCAGTTCGAGCTTCTCTACCGGATGCACGCGAAGGGGATGCGGATCAGGGAGATTCCCATCATCTTCTACGAGCGCGCCATCGGGAAGTCCAAGATGGACAAGAAGACGTTCTTCGAGGCGCTTTTGAAGGTAATCCAGCTCCGCCTGAAGCGTGCGCGTGGGCGGCTCTGAGAGATGAAGACGCCGTCCTCTTCGCGCGAAAAGGCTTTTCGTGGCGCGCGTCCCGCGCCGAAACGCTTGCTGAAGACGCTCGGCGAGGTCGCGGCAATCCTCGGGATAGCTCTCCTCGTGGTGTTCCTCTTCTTGCATGTGCCCATGAACGCCGATTCATATGTTCCCTACACCAACCTCGCGTGGGAGCACTTCATGTCCATGTCGATTGGGGCGTGGAGTACATCAAGGCGCTCTACGGGAACCGGGACCAGTGCAACGTGGCGGCGTGGCCGATGGATTCCGACGAGGTCGTGCGGAGGGTGTGCGACATCTGCCGGCAGACAGGCAGAACGCCGATGTTCATACGGATGAAGGAGCGGTCAGGCACCGACCTCGCGTTTTTGAAGAGGAACTTCTGGGGGCTCGTGCCGATGCAACTCGACTGCGATGCCGGCGCGTGGGAGATCTGGTGCCGGCCCGTGAGAAGGTGGAGGAGATACTCGCACGGGGGATACGGCGCGGCCCCCGGGACCGCACACTACCCGCGCAGCCGGTACTTCAGGAGCGCGCAGAAGATCCTCGGCACGTCCCGCCAACTTATCTTCTTTCCCTGGTCGAAGCGCCGCGGGTAGTACCTGACGGGGACCTCATGGATGCGGTGCCCGCGCTTGAGGAGCTTGGCCGCGATTTCCACCTCGATGCCGAAGCCGTCGGATTTGATGTCGAGTGACCGGAAGATGTCCGTTCTGATGAGTTTGTAGCCGATCATGACGTCCGTGACGGTGGCGGTGAAGAGGACGTTGACCAAGAAATTGAGGGCGAGCCCCGCGAGGAACACCGCCCTGTCGGCCGACGATCCCTGGACGGCGTGGTGGTAGTCGTAGTTGATCATCCGGGTCCCGAAGACGACGTCCGAGACCCCCTCCCGCACGGGCTCCAGCAAAAAACGATAGTCGTCGGGGTCGAGCTCCAGATCGGCGTCCTGGATGATGACGTAGTCGCCGGTCGCGTGCGCGAGGCCGGTCCGTATCGCCGCCCCCTTTCCGCTGTTGCGCTCGTGGCGGACGATCGTCGCCTTCCCCTGCAGCGCATCGCGGGCGAGATCCCCGGAGCCGTCGGTCGAGCAGTCGTCCACGACGATGAGTTCCTTCTCGGCGGGGATCTGCACCGCGAGGACCTTCCGCGCGATATCGAGGATCGTGCTTTTCTCGTTGTAGCAGGGGATGATGATGCTGAGTTTCATCGGTTCCTTACGCGCCGAAATCGACCGAGAGGGCCAGCCCCTCGGCGCCGCGCAGTTGTTCGGCTATTGTAACCGTCCTGAGCCCGCAGTCAAGGATAAGCTCCCGGGTGACGGGCCCGTAACGCGTCCCGAGGAAACCGTACGGATGCACGCAGAGGACCCTCCCGGGGAGAAGGTGGGGGCGGAGGGCGTCTGCGATTTCTTCAGGGCCGGGCTCGTGCAGGATCAGGGGGACGTCCATAAAGGCGATGCACCGCTCCATCGGGTCCAGCCGGGCGGCGGAGCAGAGCAGCGACGAGGAGTAGGCGATCCCCAGGCGCCTCAAAACGGGGTAGCAGCCGGGGGCCATGGCGAGGTTCGGCGCGCGGTAGCCGCTGAACGAGATGCCGGCGCGCCGGAAGGCGGCGATGCAGCGTTGCAGGTCGGTCTCAAACCGCGCGGGCGTCATCCGGTTTGGCGAGAGGTGATGGTATCCGTGGAGGCCGATCTCGCAGCCGAGCCCCTGCATCCTCAGCGCCCAGCCGGTGTTCTTCTCGATGAACGATCCCGTCGCAAAGACCGTTATCCGCAGGCCGTTTCGAACGAGTCCCTCCAGGTAGGCGCGTGTCGTCGCCGCGTCGCATCTCGTCGCGCACCTGTAGAATCGGAGCAGGGCGCTCGGAGCGGACAGGCCGCCCGAGGTTCGCCAGACATTCAGGCCGGCATGCCATTTCTCGCGAAGAGTGCTCACGTCAGTCTCGAGTGCGAGGCGCGCAGGCCGTCCGCGCGCATACGACGACGATCTCCTCGGCCATCCGGCGCAGGCGGAGCTTCTCGATCGCCGTCAGGGGGAGCCGTATCAGGGGGCTCCTGAAGGCATAGCCTATGTGGACGCGGTGGTGCTCCAGGACGGCGTATCCGCTCCGGGTCACCATCTCCTTCAGCGCCCTGAGCGAGTAGGTCCTGTGGATATCGGGCATCCGGTCATTCTCGAGCATCCTGAAGACGAACCGGAAGAGCGGGTCGAGGAACCGCTTGATGAGGGCGGGCAGCGATGTTGCGCTGGGCACGATGAGGATGAGGAGCCCATCCGCGGCGAGGACCCTGTGCGCCTCCTTCAACATCTCTCCGGGGTGGGGGAGGCAGTGGAACGTCCCGATGCTGAAGATGCCCCCCAGGGAACCGGTTTGGAAAGGCAGGCATTCCGCCGAGGCGACCACCCGATGCCCGCAGGCGAGCCTCAACGCCCCGGCCGATATGTCGAGTCCGACGGGCGTGCACGATCCCTTGAGCCTCGACAGGTAGTCGCCGGTGCCGCAGCCGATGTCAAGGACGATCCTCCCGGCCAACCGGTCCTTCAGGATACGGGCGATCGTCTCCTGGTAGCGGGGGTGGCGGAACCACTTGTCTTTCGACAGCTTCCACAGCCGCTCCCACTCTTCCGCCACGCCGCCGAGATCAGCATTCTTCCGCATCTTTTTCAATCCCCGGGAGATATGAGAATATCCGCTTGATGTACTGCGGCAGGTCGCGGTAGGAAGAAGAGGTCGTCGCGAGGCGGAACCTGTACGAGAGCCCGTGCCAGGCCCAGAACATATAGGTGTAGAGCTTCAGGAGGGGGAGGCGGATCAGGAGCCTGGTCAGCCTGCGGAGGATGAACGGGTGGCTGACGGTGATCCCCCACAGCTTGTGGAGCTTCGCAATCTGCATGGTGACCTTCGGATCCCCGAAATCAAGGACCGAGTAGTTCCTGGTGAAAAACTTCTCTCTCGATCCGGCATCCTGCGGCCTGTAATAGCCGTGGGCGACGACGTAGTCGTGAATGGGCGTCTTCGGGTACGGGTAGAGAATGTTGGCGAGGGCGAAGGTCGGCCTCAACGTGATCTCGAAGTCCATCGTGCGGAAGGCGTTCTCGAGGGGGTCCTTGACGGGGAGCCCGATGAGGCAGTCCACCTGGAACTTGATCTTGTGCGCGTGAAGGATGCGCGCGGCCTCCGTGATCTCCTTTCGCGTGGGCACCCGCTTCAGTATCTCCCTGTTGACGTCGTCGTCGGCCGTCTCGAGCGCCATCTCGATATACGAGACGCCCGCCTTCTTCAGCAGGCGGATCTTCTCGTCCGTGACCAGGTTCGGGATGAAGTTCACGATGAACGGCAGCCCGACCTGCCGCGGCAGCTTGTCGGCGAACTCCTCGAGCCACTCGACGCTGTGGAGGAGGAAGTTGTCGTCGTAGATGCTGAGGAGTTCCGTGGGGTACCGGTGCCTGACCTCGTTCACCTCCGCGATGAAGTTGTCCACGGAGCGGGTCCTGACCCCGCCGCCCTTGCCCCGGTACATCTCGTTGAACGCCTTGTTGAAGCAGTACGCGCACTGGTACGGGCAGCCCCGTATGGTGAAGAACGTCTTGATCCTGTCCCTCTCCAGGAGCCTGTCCCTCGAGTAGATGAGCTCCCTGTCCGGGAAGGGGATCTCGTCGAGATTCTCCACCAGCGGGCGGGGGGGGGTGCACCGATACTCCCCGTCACGACGCACGCAGAGGTTCGGAATGGCGTCGACGGGCTTCCCCTGCTCGACGGCCGAGACGAGGTCCAGCATCGCCTCCTCCCCTTCGCCGATGCACCCCGCGTCCAGGCATTCGTTCAGCACGACCTCGGGGGAGAAGGTGGGGTGGGGGCCCCCGATCAGGGAGAAGAAGGTGCGGTGCCTCTTCAGGGTGTCGAGGAGGGAGAGGTAGTAGTTGTGTTCTCCCGTCATCGCGCTGACCGCGACGATCTCCGGGGCGATGGCATCCACCTTCCTGAGGATCTCGTCGCGCGTGAGCGCGCCGGTGATGAGGAGATCGACCGCCTTGCCGCGCTTCTTCAGAGCGCCGATGAGGTACATCAACCCCATCCGCTCGTACACCATGGTCTCTTTCAGGAGGAAGAGGGTCTTCATTGCGTGGTGCGGGGCGCCGAAGGTGCGCACGCGAAGATAGTAGCACATCTCGGCGAATACGGAAGCACTTCCTTTGGCCCGTTGCCGCCCCTGGAAGGGGGCGGCCATTTAAGGCTCCCTATTCGGCGGTCGTTGGTATATCATCGTGTGCCGCGCGGGAGAGATGCGCCGCACGCGTGCGTATCTCATCGGCTGCATAACGAGGGGGGCCGGCGGCACCGTGGAGTATCCGATGCGATCTGCATGCAGCGCGAACACTCACCCAAAGCAGCCGACGCAGCAGGGTTCCCCGATGAAGACCACCCCCCGGCGTCGGCCGCTCCTCAAGGCGCTCGGCGAGGCCACGGCAATCCTTGGGATATCGCTCCTCGTGGTGCATCTCTGTTCCCCTCTCCCCCACAACATCGATACCTACCTTCCCTACAGCAACCTCGCCTGGTGGTATTACCCGCTGAACAAGCTGGATCCATTGACGCGCTATTATGACCTGGCCTTATTCCCGAATTTCAAGTCCCTGATGCCGTCCTCGTCCCCGGATCTTCTTGTCAGGATATGGAATTCGATTCCGTTCATGGACACCTATCTGCCGCTGCGTGCGTTCGCGTATATCGGGAGCCTGCCGTCGCTCTTGTATTTCCCGTTCTTCCTCGCGTGGCCTTCGCCACACTCATTGAGATTCCTCGGGCTCATCGCTCTCGCACTCCAGGCACTGCTGATCTGCAGGATCGTTCGTTACGATGTGCTCAAGTGTTTTCTGATTCTCCTCGTTTCCATGCCCTATTCCCTGCTGCATTTCACGGATTATGGGCCCACCGTATTCCCGCTCACCCTCATCTATCTCATCGTATACATGATCGGGAAGTGGCTGAAGGCAGTGGGCGATGAGGCCGCTCTCGGCCTTGTCTACCCTCCGGCAATCGGGGGGCTCGTCTTCGCGGGGATATGGATCAAGCTCTCTTTCATCTTCTACGTGCCGGTCATCGCCCTTTTCATCCTCTGCTACGCCATCGAGCAAAGGCCGCGCATGGCCATTCCCGGGGTTCGCGGGCGGTTTCTCCGTCACTGCGGCATCCTGGTCGTCACGGCTGGTGTGCTGACCGGCACCCTGCTGAATGCAACGGACAGGGTGCCGGGGGGGCACTATTACCAAATCGCCTGGCGGATCACGCAAACCGCCCTTGCGGACGGCAACTACACCTACAGAATCACGCAGCATTGCGCAGATCTGTTGAGGCTATTTTTAAATCCCTTGAAGGGCGCCAGCATGATCTGCGACGTGACTCACACGGTAACGCCTAGCGGCGTCATGCTGTGCGGTGTTATCATCACGCTGCTGGCATACGGGGCAGTGAGGCTGCGCATTCTCAAGAGGGATGTCCGCTTTGTCGCCGTCAATGCGCTGGCATTCACTCTGGTTCTGGGCGTGCTCATTTCGTCCCCTGTCGCGGTCGCATTCCACCATCTGATTATGGCATATCCGTTCCTGGTGCTGGCCCTCTTTTCCGTCTTCTCGGAACTGCGCGGCGACAGGATAGTCTCCGCGCTCCTCGTGCTCTTCCTCGCGTTGAACCTCTGGCAGTACTGCGGGCTCTTCGGCATGGACCGCCGTGAGTGGGTGCGCCCCGGGACTGTCACGAATTATGAATGCCTGGGAGAAGCGCTGGATTCGCACACACGCGGGTACGTCTTCTGCCATGTGGATTGGGGGACCTACAGCATCAAGGCGCTCTACGGCAGGAAGGACCAGTGTAACGTCTGGGTGTGGCCCGTGGATTCCATGGAAACCGTGCAGAGGGTCCGCGACATGTGTCGGAAGACCGGGAGAAGGCCGATGTTCATACGGATGAAGGAGAACTCGAGCACCGATCTTGAATTCCTCATGCGCCATTTCCCTGGGCTCGTCCCGATGAGGCTCGACTGCGATGCGGGCGCATGGGGGATCTGGTATCAGCCTCCGGGCCCGAAGGCGCCGCCCCCGGGGATATATCCACCATGCGCCTGAAGGCGGAATATGCATATATAGCGATTTTCGCCCTGCTCTCCCTGCTCATGCTCTTCAATCATGAGGCATGGAGGGACGAGGCGCAGGGCTGGCTCATCGCGCGGGACAGCCCGAGCTTCTTCTCCGTCGTTCAACAGATGGGTCGTGAGGGGACCCCGGGGCTCTGGTTCTATCTGGCCTACCCGCTTGCCAAGTCCGGGCTCCCGTTCCGGGCGGGGCAGTTCGCCAACGTTCTCGTCATCCTGTGCGCCGCCGTCGTCTTCATCCGGTGCGCGCCCTTCCCCCTGTATCAGAGGGTACTGTTCATATTCGGCTACTACGTGCTGTACGAATACGGCGCGATCACGAGGACGTACGGCCTCTCCGTCCTGTGCATCCTGGCGGCCGCGGCGTTCTACAAGGATCGTTTCAAGAGGCCGATCGCCTATTCCGTCCCGATCCTGCTCCTGGCCAACACCAACGTGCACGGCATCATCCTCGCCGCGGTGCTGGCCGGGGCGTACCTTTTCGAGGCGATGGCGTCAGGGGAACTCCGCCGTGCAAGGGCCGTCAGGATCTCTCTCCTCATCATGGCGCTGGGGTTAACCCTGGCGATGTGCCAGACCATATCCCGCGAAGCGCGCGCCGACCAGTGGGTGGGCTGGCATTGGGAGCTGTCGCATCTGAAGATCCGCGAACTGCTGTATGCGATCCAGCTCGCGTTCCTGCCGGTCTCGGGCCCCGGCGTCAACTTCTGGGGCTCCGTGCTCGTGCGGTACCCCGCGTGCGTCTTCGTCGCCGTCCCGCTGGCCGCCGCGTCAGTGGCGGCGCTGTGGGGGAGACGGATCCCCCTGGCGATCTACCTCTGCTCCTCCATCGGCCTGCTGGGCCTCTTCTGGCTGAAGTATCCTGGCGCCCGAAGGCATATCGGCCTCATCTACATGGCATGGATCTTTTCCCTGTGGGCGCTGGAGAGTGGCCGGGAATCTCCGTCGCACGCACCCAGATCCCTCCCCGGGACTGTGCGGGCGTGCCTCGTGACGCTACTGCTGTCCCTGCAGCTCGCCGGATCCGCCCAGGCGGTCTACTATGAGCTGCGTCACGATTTCTCTCCCGCCAGACGGGTGGCCGGGTATCTCGAGGAGCACGGATACCTTGGGGACGACGTTTTCATCGCGGCGTTCCCCTCGACCAAGGCCCAGGCGGTGGCGCTGTACCTGCCGAAGCCCTATTCGCGGATCTTCCAGGTCGAGTGCGAACGGTTCGGCAGCTATACCGCGCATACGAAGGAGTTCATGCGCAACCAGGCGGCCCTGCGGATCGAGGATGTCGTGCGCAGGGTCGACAGGGGGATGCAAGGCGGACACTACCGCGCGGCGGTGCTCATCCTGAGCGAGAAAACGGACGGCGACGAGAACTTCGCCGGAAGGTATGAATTGATCGCATCCTTCGAGGAGCACATCGCGGAGGACGAGCGGATGTACATCTATGGGCTTACATCACCGCCCACCGAAGGGGGGCCACCCGCACGACCATAGCGCACCGAGCGCAGACCGGCAGATCTCCTTGTACGCCGGCTGCGGGGACGAAGATGCTTGAATTCATAGCGCTGATTCTTCGTGTCAGGGCCGCCAACGCGGCGGGGGTCTTCGGAAACTTTCACAAGGACATAGCGCGGGCTTTGGTACACGATGTTGCCGAATGAGAGGAAAGGGCCAAGCGCGCGATCTGTGCCGCTGTCCCTTCTCCTGTCCACCAGAATATAGTCGACGCTGTATTTCCGGAGAATCCTCATCCGCTCCTCCTCGCCAGTCGCGGCGTCAAAGAAGAGGACGGCGTCCTTTATTCTCGCGCGGTTGTCCATCAAGGGCACGGGCTTGTCGTAGGCGACGACCTTGCCTCCCAATGCCGGGACCATGAGGCTTGTCTCGATGTCCGACAAAACCACGTCATCTTGTTCCACGCATGTGGAGAGAAACAGCAGATCGGAATAGTTGCTGCCGCGCCCCGGCATATACTGCAGGACGAAGCGCAGGCCCTGCATCGGAAGCATGGGGGACGTGAGATACAGGTACGCGAGGAGAAGGATGGCGACGCTGGCCTTCTTGTGCGTTTCCGCCCGCGCAACCGATGTCGCGAGCGCCATCTGGAGAAGCAAGACGATGTAGAAAATGACCCTCCCGTAAATGTACGAGCCGGAGAGGACACCGTAGACATAGATGCAGACGAGGAACGCGAACAAGATGACGAGGGGGTCGCGCCGGTCCCTCCTCAGGCGGCCGAAGAGGGGGAACAGCCCGATCAGCGCGGGCAGCGTCCGCTGCGCCACCTTCTCGTACAGGTCGTAGTTGTCCTCGTGGAAGGACGTGGCCTTCACTATGAAGATGTCGATGCATGAGTAGTATGGGTAGGCGAGTGCGGCAAGGAGTGTGGCGGCGAGGGCTCCCGCAAGCATTGCCATCAGCCTCACGTCGCGGCATTTCCCTGCGCCGATGGTGAACGCCCAAAGCCCCGCGAACAGGACCAGCGCGGTGGTCGGGTGGGTCAGCACCACGGTCGGGATGGTGAGATACAGCGGGATGAACCATGTCAGGCGCGCACCCCGCAGGATTCGAAGGTATATCGCGAACGAGAGGAACGTGAGCGCGGCCGAGAAGGTCGACGGGTAAGGAAGGACGTACCCGAGCACGTTCATGTGCAAGAATCCGCTGAAGAACCACGGGGGGGGGCCCCACAGGAACAGCATGAAGAGGAGGGTGTAGAAAGAGGTCTTCTCCGCCTCCTCCTCGACGCACGATCCTATGAAGATCCTCAGGGAGACGAGGAGCAGGATCAGGTTCATGATGCCCGCCGCGGTCAGACCCTCGATCAGACCGAGACCGGCGACCCGGGAGACGATGGCGACGGAGAGCAGGTAGGGCGAGTATAACATGTGCGGGGTGTCCGCCAGATACATCGAATGGCGCGGGGAAAAGGGCCGACTGGCGAGTTCGCGCACGCAGGCCGCGTGTTCCCAGAAGTCGCCCTTCCACACCCAGTTCGAGATGTGGGAGAACATGAGGAGCGCGACCGCCGCCGACAGGATCGCGTACCGGTTCCTGGAGATACATTCAAGCCGATGGTTCAACGGGTGCCCCGCCGTTGCGGTTGAGGCCGCTGCGGAAGAACGCGCGATCGCGTTTTCCGTATCCCCCGGGAATGTCGAGCAGCGGGCAATTCGATGACCGCACACCCCGTAGTGTAGTACAGCACACCCATCTGCGCTAGTGTGTCGGGCGTCGCTCCATGCCGAGTGCGGCGCTGTGGGGGGGAGACGGATCCCCCCGGCGATCTACCTCTGCTCCTCCATCGGCCCGCTGGGCCGCTTCTGGTTGATGTACCCTAGCGCCCGAAGGCACATCGGGTTCATATACATTTCGTGAATCTTCTCGCTGTGGGCGGCGGAATGTTATCGGAACACCCCGCCGGCGCCCGAGGGGCGAGGTTCGCCGGCGAGCCGTGGTGCATCTCAACCAGCACGAAGGTCAGCATGAAGGGGGCCAACTCGAACAGGTAGTAGCCGAACCGGTATTCCGGCGAGGGCATCGACAGCAGCAGGGACAGCGTGTTCGCAGCCAGGGGGATATACACGAGCATCAATCCGCGTTCCCCCTTGATCGCGATGTAGCCGAACAGCAGGACCAGCACCATGGAGTAGATCCCCAGCCTGAAGAACAGCTCGTTGTACTTCTCCAGGAATTCGAAAAGGCGCCGCCCCGGCACGCATGTGTACGCCGGGACGCCGTATTCCCTCATGTCCTTGACGTAGCTGTAGACTATGCTGTCTATCTGGAAATCGGTGTCGGTTATGCTCCATAGAATGCTCGTTTTATTCAATCTGTCGCCCACGACATAGGCGGGATACTTCAGCAGATTCCTGCCGTACACCGCAAGCACGTCCGCCGGGCGCAGCCTGCTCGCGTTGGTGACGAAAAGAAGGTCGTTGTCGACCAGATACTTGAACACGGTGTATTTCTGGTACTGCTGTATCCATGTCTCGATGGGCATAACGCTTTCCATCAGCGCCAGCGTCCCGGTATCCGTCCGATCAAGCGGACGAGTGGAATAGACGCCGTCCTTCGCCAGAGCGCCGAGAGGAGACAGGAAGGTGGTATATCCAGCGGCCCGCTGATTGGGGATCACGCCGAGCGCTTTGGGTATCACCTTGAGGACGGCTAGTTCCGCCGCGAGGACAAGGGTGATGATGGCGGCCATGGCGAAGGCTCCCCTTCCGCCCCGGCGCGGGGAGGATTTCAGGCACAGGGCAAGGCAGGCGCCGACCGTGGACAGCGCGCAGATCCCCACGATGAAGCCGTTGTGCCGCATGCTCCAGACAAGGGCGGTGGAAACGGCGAACGCGACGGCATTGCTTGGGCGGGCGAAGTAATTCTCTCTCCCCACCGCGATCCTTGCGAACTGTAGTGTCAGGAACGTCAATGCCAGGGTGTACAGCACATCCTTCCACAGCGTGATGTTGAGGATGGCGTGGAATGGCGCGACTGAGAATAGGATGAGCAGACCATACAGGTATGTCCTGCGCGCACCCCTCTGGAGCAGGAATGTTCCCCACGACGCATAGACGAGCGCCGAGAGCGCGATCTGCAGAAGGGGGAGCACCACGGGGGAGGGGTATGCCCTGCTGAGCAACCGGATGATGAGGGTATGCAGGTACGGGTGCCAATCTGAAAGCGGCATCCTGCCCGTCGCCTGTTTCCACTGGACGGATGAGTCCGGCGACATCAGGCCGGGCCTGTACATGGCAAGATAGGCCAGCCCCGCGGCCAGCCCGATGGCGAAGAGGAGGAGGAAGTCCCGACGCCGGCGGGAGGTCGCCCCCCCGCGGACGAGCCGCCCCAGGGCGTCGAACAGCGCGAACGCCGACCCTGCCCATGGGATGAACCAGACCGCCGTCAGCGCGACGGAGAGGAGGGATTTCGCGCCGACGAGCACCCTCCAGCCGGGAAGGAAGAGGGAGCTGCTCGTCGAGGCCGTGAGGTACAGCAGGAGGAGGACGAAAACGCACGCCGCCCTCACCCGCCGCGTCTTACTCCCCTGCCGGAGGTAATCCAGGGAGAAACCGCGCCGCGCGACGATGAGGGAGAGGGCGCAGATGGCCGGGAGGTACACCCTCCCCAGCAGGGGGTGTTTCCCCACCACGGGTATGTTGAGCGACTCCGCGACGCGGCACAGCACGTACGTCGCGATCAGGTACACGGCCGGCTGCCCGCGGTACCGCCGGCGCACGCCGCACGCCGCCTGGCCGATCACCAGCGCGGAAAGGCCAAGCCAGCGCAGCGCTGCGCCGGGCGCGGCGAGCGCAAGAAGCGCGGCGAGCGCGGAGGTGCAGTAGTAGAGCACCTCGCTGAGCCTGTAGGGGCTTCGGGCATGGTCCATGACGATCCTCCCTCGGGGAGGCAAGGCGGGGCTGCAGCCCTCAACCCGAGACGGCCCGTGCAATACGCGCGCAGGGCCTGCGCACCAGTGCCTTATAGCAGGCAGAGAGCGCGTTCGCAAAACGGCGGAAGAGGGAAACCCTGTCTCGGTTCACGAAGACCGGCCTCCCCTCGTCGACCCTGATGAGGGAATAGGCCGGGCTACGGTACGCGAGTTCGCCGAACGGCGCTACGGCGGCGAGAGTGCGGCCGGCCTCCCGCCGCTCCATGTTAATCAGGAGGTGGGTCACGTGATACTTCCGTATGATGTCCACCCGGTCGTTGTCGGAGGCCTCGTCTCCGAGGAAAAAACTGACGGCGCGCCCTCTCTCCAGTTTGCCGAGCCCATGCAGGGACGGATTGTCGTAGGCGACCACCTTGCCCCCGAAAGCCGGGACGTAGAAGCTTGTCCTGATATCCGACAGGATCACGTCGTACTGCCGTGTATAACGCGAGAGAAACAACAGGTTGGAGTAGTTGCTGTCGCGGCCCGGTCTGTACTGGGCCATCGAGGAGAAAGCGCGCGTCGGCAGCAGCGGCGCCGCGAGATACAGGTACGCGACGAGCAACAGGAGCCCCCTCCAGTCCCTCCGTGTCTCCGCGCCGGCCACCCACGCGGCGAGGGCCATCTGGAGGAGCAGGACGATGTAGAAGACGACCCTCCCGTAGGTGTACGAGCCGGAGAGGGCACCGTAGACATAGATGCAGACGAGAAAGAGAAAGAAAAGCACAAGAGGATCAAAACGGTCCCTCCTCATCCGGCCCACGAGAGGGATTGCACCGATCAGCAAAGGCAATGTCCGCGGTAGTATGTTCATGTATAGATCATAGTTATCCTCATGAAAGGATCCGGCCTTCGCGAGGAATAGATCGATACAAGAGAAATACGGATAGATGAGGGCGACGAGTATGGAGAATGCAAACGCGCCCGCAAGCACCGACAGTATTGTTACGTCATGCCATTTCTTGAATCCGATGGTGAACGCGCCAAGCCCTGCATAGAACACTATGGCCGTCGTCGGGTGAGTCAGGAGTAACATCGGGCAGATCAAGAAATAGAGCGACAACCATGCCAGGTGCGCGCCCTTCAAGACATGGATATATAGCGCGAAGGAAAAGAAGATGAGCGCCGCGGTGAATGTCGAGGGATACGGCAGGACGTATCCAAGCGCGTCCATGTGGAAAAAACCGCTCCAAAACCATGGGGGTGCCCCCCACAGGAACAGCATGAACAGCAGGGTGTAGAAGGCGGTCTTCTCCACGTCTTTGGTGATGTATGACGAAACAAACAGTCTCAGGGAGATGAGCAGCAGAAGAAGGTTGATAACACCCGCTACCGCCAGGCATGTAATCGCGTCCGTTTTTGTCGCCCGGGAACAAAGGGCGATGAACAGCGTGTAGGGGGTATAGAAATCACATGGTTCATTGGCCAAGAGTATCGGATTGTGCGGGGAAAGGGGATTGGCCGCAAGTTCCCGTACGCAGGCGACATGTACCCAGAAATCACCTTCCCACCTTTTGTTTGAGAGGTGGGAGAGCATCAAAAGGATGATCAGGAGGGAGAGGATCGCATATCGATTCCCGGAGATGAAGGAGCGCAACGCATTCAGGCGGCGCCCCGCCCCTATGCGCCGCAGCACTACCGGGTATTTTATGCGCATTTTCAAACAACCAAGGCCTTATAGCCGTTGAAGCGGGCGGCGGATGATTCAGTTCGCTGCGTAGTATGATTGGAGTATATTTCACCATCCATCGCCCGACAAGCACTTTCCCCCCCACTCCTAAATAGCAGTTCTCGCCGCCGCGGCATCGGTCTTGTGTCATCGGTCTTGTTGACAAATGAATGCCGGATAGGTACCCTTGACGCTGCATCCCGCCGGAAGATGCGCGTCCCCCGGATTACCGCGCGCCGCGTTGCGGGGGAAGCCGGCGCGGGGAGAGGGGGGCGCAAGGAGCCCGGACAGTGACCACACTCGCCTTCCGACGCATCACCGGCAAAGACGCCCGTTCCTTCGCCGCGCTGAGGAACGCGGACGACACCTGGAACTGGTTTTTCTCGAAGCGGCGCTTCACCGAGGAAGAGGTGCGGCGGTGGATCGCTTCCCTCGACCCCGACCGAGACGAGGTCTATATGGTCGAGGGGGGGGGGATGACGGTCGGCACCTGCTCGCTCTACGGCATCGACCGGTCGAAGAAAAGCGCGGAGATTGGACGGATCATCGTCGCCGCCCCTTTCCGGCGTAGGGGGATGGGCGGGATCATGCTCCGGGAGATGATCGGCCGGGGCCGCTCCCTCGGCCTCGAGCTGCTCCACGCCGGCATCATGCGGGAGAACACGGCGTCCCGCCGGCTCTTTTCGAAATGCGGGTTCGTGGAGGCCGCCGGCGGCTCCCCGGGGGCGGTGCGCTACGAACTGCGCGCCGGGGGCGGGCGATGACGCGCCCCGCTCCCGCTCCGGTCCTCCTTCGCCACCGCGCGGACAACGGTTTCCAATGATGAACAGCGTGCGGGAAACGGATCTGGCGATCATCGGCGGCGGCATCAGCGGCCTGGGGGCGGCGCTCGCCGCAGCGGAGTCCGGCATGACGAGCCTGCTCCTTGAGAAGGAGGAGCGGGTCGGCGGGCTGTGGGGATCGGAGTACCGGAACGGGTTCATCTTCGATCACGGCGTCCACGGCCTCTACGCCGCGGGACCCGATATGGAGTCCGCCGTCGCCCGGATGAAGCTCATCGTGGGGGATATCTTCGTCGAGGCGGACAAGAAGACGGAGATCCTCTTCCGCGGCCGCCTGGTGCGCTACCCCCTCCAGCCCGGCCAGTTCTTCACCGCGTACGGCGTCGAGGGGCTGCTCTGGGCGTTGACGCTCGTTATCGCGCGCCTCCGCGTCACGGTCACCGGCGACGCCTGGATGCGGAGTTTCCGCGATTACGCCGTCGGGAACTTCGGTCCGCTCCTCTACCGGATATACTTCGAGCCGTATCTCAAGAAGGTCTGGGGGATCGACCCGGCGCATCTCGATCTCGAATCCGTGGCGCGGCGCGTCAAGCGAATACGCATCAGGACGTTCCTCCAGCAGCAGATGCGGCACGCGCTCGGGATGAAGGGGCGGCAGACGTACGACGGACTCCAGCCGCTCCGCATCGTCTATCCGCGGCACGGCGCGCAGCGCGTGGTGGATGCGGTCCGGGAGCGCGCGGAGGGGCGGGGGGCGCGCATCGTGAGCGGCGCGGAGGTCGCCGGGCTGCGCCTGGAGGGGGATCGCTACCTCCTGACCGTCGCGCGGGGGGGGGCGGCGGGGGAGTACGTTGCGCGCTCCGTCGTCTCGACGTTGCCCATCCCGGACCTGCTGGGGCTCCTGTGCCCGCGGCCGGACACCGCGATGGAGGAGACGATACGGTCGCTCCGCTACAGGGCGCTCCGCCTGCTGAACATCATGCTCGACTGCGAGCGGGTGTTCGAGGCGCAGTGGACCTACTTTCAGGGCGACGAATTCTCCTTCAGCCGCATCAACGAGTACAAGAATCTCTCCCCCGACTTCTGTCCCCCTGGGAAGACCAGCCTTTCCATCGAGTTCAACTGCTCCGTCGGCGACCGGCTCTGGTCCATGCAGGACGGCGAGCTGTTCGACCTGGCGATCCGCGAACTGGACCAGCCGGTCGGCGGGAGGACGGATGTCGGCGGGATCATCCGCGCGCGGCAGATGGGGTACTTCAGCGCGCGGTTCGCGCACGCCTATCCGCTGATGGAGACCGGGACGCCGGCGCACCTCGAGAGGGCGCGCGCGTTCCTGGCGCGCTTCCCGCGGCTGAGGTCCATCGGCAGGCAGGGGCAGTTCCGCTACATGAACGGAGACGAATGCTTCCGGGCGGCGGCCGATGCGGTGGCGGCGTTGAGAAACGAGGAGAATTGATGAAAGAACCGATCCAGTTGTTCCGCCCGGAGCTGGGCGCAGAGGAACTCGAGGCGGTCCGGCAGGTCTTCGAATCGAAATGGCTTGGACTCGGACCGAAAACGGCGGAGTTCGAGAAGGCGTTTGCGAGCTATATCGGCGCCGGGCACGTGGTCGGCACGAACTCCTGCACGGCCGCGCTCGAACTGGCCGTGAAGCTGCTCGATCCGTCGCCGGGCGACGAGATTTTGGTGCCGGCGATCACGTTTGTCTCCACCGCGCACGTGGTGGTCTACAATCGATGCCGCCCGGTGTTCGTCGACGTCGATCCCGCGACGCTCAATATCTCCCCCGAGGATTTGCGCCGCAAGATCACCTCCAAGACCCGCGCCATCGTCCTGGTCCACTACTCCGGCCGCCCCGCCGAAATGGACGCCATTCTCGAGATCGCGGGGGATATCCCGGTCATCGAGGATTGCGCGCACGCGACCGGCGCGTTCTACCGCGGGAGGCACGTCGGTTCGTTCGGGAGGTTCGGCTGCTTCAGCTTCCACGCGGTCAAGAACCTCACGATGGGGGAGGGCGGCGCGATCACGATGGGCGATCTGGAGTCGGCGCAACGCGCCAAGAGATTGCGGTGGCTCGGCATTGACAAGGGAACCTGGGACCGCACGCCGGACAACAAGTCGTACTGGTGGGAGTACAACGTGGACGAGATCGGCCTCAAGTGCCACCCGAACGACATCCTGGCTGCCATCGGCCTCGTTCAGCTCGGCAAACTGAAACGGATGAACGACCGCCGCCGGGAGATCGTCGCGCGGTATCGCCGGGCCTTTGCCGACCTGCCGTGGCTTGAGATGCCCCCGGACGACGACGAGGTCCATCGCTCCGCGTGGCACATCTGCGCGATCCGCTGCCGCGGTGTCGACAGGGACAACCTGAGCGTCTACCTGAGGGAGAAACAGATCTTCACCGGGGTCCACTACAAGCCGATACACCTGTACCGCTGTTACGGTTGGCAGCCCCCCCTGCCGGTGGCCGAAGCGGTCTTCCCGCGGCTCCTCTCGCTGCCGAACCACTCCGTGCTCACCGACGCGGAGGTGGAGCGGATCATCGACGCGGTCGTGGCGTATCCCTGCTGAACGCGTTCAGGGGCGGAGAGCGCCACGCACGGGGCCGGCTCCTCGCGCCGGTGAGGGGGCCTACGGACGAACGCGAACGCCGGGGACGCGCGGCGGGGCAGAGCGCCGGATGCCCGAAGGGGTCAGACGGAAGAGAACCGGAGCTTCCATACCACAAGACCGCCTCGAGAAACACCCGCTTGCTCATCTTCGACTTCCCGCGCGTGCGATCGGCGAAGACGATAGGTATCTCGGCGATGCGGACCCCCTTCTCCCAGCTCCTGAACTTGGTCTCGATTTCGAACGAGTACCCTTCGGAGCGGATGCGCTCGGGCCGTATCGCCCGGATGACTTCGACGCAAAATCCATTGAACCCGCAGGTGGCGTCGTGGAGAGGCATTCCGGTGATCAGGCGCGTGTATAGGCTGCCGCCGCGGCTAAGCGCAAGCAGGTAGGGAGGCCAGTTCTCCACCCCGCCCCCCGTGATGTAGCGTGTCCCCACCACCACGTCATGCGTCTCGAACTTTCCGAGGAACTCGGGCAGGTCGCGGGTATGGTGCGAGTAATCCGCGTCCATGGTGATGACCCGCGCATAGCCGCGCGCCAGGGCGTGCTGGAAACCCGCCACGTAGGCTGTTCCCAGGCCGAGCTTGCCGGGTCGGTGCAGCACGGAAACCTCCGGGTGCCGCGAGGCGAGGTCGTCCGCAATACGGCCGGTGCCGTCGGGAGAGTTGTCGTTGACGATGAGAATGTCGAGACCAAGGCCGAGGGAGAGGATCTCTTCGACGAGCGGGGGGATATCCTCCCGCTCGTTGTAGGTCCCCATGATCACAGGGGTTGTGTGCATGCGCGTTCGCCCCGAGAGGTCGTGAGGTGTGCGGCTGCAGCGTACTTGAGCGTGGGGCGGGATGCAACATGACTCGCCGCGACCCTCGGGACGCCGGGGAGGCCGGACGAGACTGGCGGAGCCGTGGCACGCGGGGATGACGCGCGTTCCTCTACCGGGCTGCGCGATCCCGAACCACGCCGGAGGATGGAGGGAAGGGGAAAGGCTGCCCCTTGTCTACGCGGTCCGGGCCGCCCGGAGAGCGCTTTTCAAGGAGTGCGGCGGAGGGGCGTGCCTCGTGCACGGAGGGATTTGGAGAACGCGTAGGCGATTTTGATGTAATACGCGAATTCCCTCATGCTGCGTATCCTGGCGATTCTGGACAGCACGTACCCCGGGGTATAGTAGAAATCGCGCATTATCTTGTTCTGCCAGGCGACAAGCTCTTCAGCCGAAAGGGCGTGCGTGCGCCAATTCGGGGTTTGACCGTAGATGACGTATTTGTTCCAGTCGGTTTCATTGACCAGCCCGCGTTCATTCATTATCGTCCAAACTTCGGTGCCGGGATACGGCACGCAGAACAGGACGGCAAGTATGGTCGGCTTGATCCTCTTGATCAGATCGACCGTCGCGCGGATATCTTCAACGGTCTCGTCGGGATGCACGCCTATGAGGAAATCTGCTTCGATATTCGTGATCCCGGCTTCGTGGGTTGCCTTCATCCCCTGTATGATCTGTTCAACCGTGATCCCTTTCTTGATCAGCTTTAATATCCTCGGGCTGCCCGATTCTATCCCGTACACAATCCCTTCACAGCCGCTTTTCTTCATATAGTGCAACATATCGGCATTGACGTTGTTGATGCGCGCGAGGCAGTTCCACGTCACGTGGTGTCTTTTGAAGATATCGCAGATCTTGTACACGCGGTCCGGGATGCTCGTGAAATTGTCGTCTACGAGGGAGATATGCTCCGCCCCGTACTTCTTGACACATTCCTCTATTTCAGCTTCGACATACCCGATGCTATGAAATCTCAGGGCGTTGGTATGTAGGATCCTCGAGGCGCAAAAGATGCATTTCCCGGGACACCCGCGGGAAGTGAACATCTCGGAGATCCGCATGAAGCCCCTGGAGAACCCGCGCTGCGTATGTCCACGGTTATACAAATCCTGTTTCAGCAAGTCGCGCGCCGGGAAGGGTATCTGATCGATATCGGTGATGAGCGGCTCGAGATCGTTTTTTATGATTTCTCCGTGTTTCCGGTACACGATCGATTTCAAATCCGATATATCCGCGCCCGCATCAATTACCCCGCAGAGTTCGGCGAACGGTCTCTCTCCCTCGCCGATGATCCCGATATCAAAGCAGTCGAACTCCCTCATCGTGCCTTCGGGGAGAGTGGAAACGTGGATGCCGCCGATGACGGTCCGGATTTCTGGGTACGCCCGTTTGATGATTGACGCAAGCGCCGCGCACTGCTTGATCGTGGGCGTGAATCCGCTGAATCCCGCGACCTCGATGCGGTTGTCTTTCAGGCGCGTCAGGAACTCGCGTTCGTTGAACGTCTCGGCGCTGTAATCCCAGATCTGGACAGTGCACTGCGGCTTCGCGGCCCTCAAGTAGGCGGCGACGTAGCACGCATTCAGTGGCTGCTGCACGCCCAGATAGTCAACCCTGTTCAATGGGGGGGGTATGATGATGGCGACATTCATGGACTGTCTGCACTTCTCCCAGCCGGGCAATCGTCTGATGGACGCCTATGGATGTTGCCGCATGAACGCGATCGCGCGCCGATGGCGTACGGTATTGTCCCCTTGCGTCCCTTGGTATATAATCCGTCATCGCCGAAGGGAAGAACTCAGCGCGTGCTCTTCCCTCCGAGGGGGAAGTTATGGAACAGGGAAAGTATACCTATTCGACCTTCGCCTGTATATTCGTTATTTTAATCGCCCTGCTTAACTTCGGACGCGTCATCGTGCCGGACTATGGAGCCCATAGCTACCGGCCCGGCCTCGTCTTCCCCCCGGATAACATCATCGGCGCGGATTTCCAGAGCTATAACTACATGGCATTGCGCGTCCGCTACGGCATGCCCCTCTATGAGGAATTGGATCGCAGCGATCCGCGCCAATCGGCGCTCGATGCGCACTACCGGGTGCTGCTCGGCCCGCTCCCCGATGCACTCAAGGACTGGATGGTCAGGGTACAGGCGCTCCCCTGGAACCACCCCCCCGTTTCCGCGCGCCTCTTCGTCCCGTTCACCTTCCTGCTCCATCCCTGGGCGTACAGGGTGTATCTCGGCCTCCTCATCGCCGCGCTTTTCCTGGCCCTGGCGCTTCTCAGCGGATATGCACGACACAGGGCGCACTATTGGGCGATCTGCTCCGCGCTGGTCGCGTTCTCGTATCCGTTGCGGTTCGAGCTTGAAAGGGGGGCCAGCGAGGCGCTTGTCCTTCTCCTGGTGACGTCTGCCTTCGTCGTATGGCGGGGCGGGCGGCACGCGGTGGCGGCGGGGGCGCTCATTGCCCTTGCGGCGCATGTGAAGATGTATCCCCTTATCTTCCTCTACTACTTCATCCTGAAGAAGGAATGGCGTGCGTGTCTGTCGATCATCGTCACCGCGCTCATCCTCATTGTGGCGAGCGCCCTGGTTTCACGAGAGGGAACGGCCGCGGGGTTCGCCCAGTACTGGAAGCTATACCGCTTCGTGAAGGATGTCTACATCCCCGGGGACACGTGGGTGTTCGCGGGGAATCATTCCACGTACAGTTTCATGAGCTATCTGCTTCAGAAGCGCGCCCTCCCGACGGCGTTTCTGCTCCGCCTCTCGGGCATCGTCAATTGCGCGCTCCTCGCGTGCGTTTCGTTTTCGATCGTCGCACGGAAGGCGCGCGACACGCTCTCCTATCTCGCGGATTTCTGTCTTGTGATGATAGTGATGACCGTCACCCCCCCGGCCGCCAACGACTATTCGCTCGTGATGTTCTACTTTGTGTTCGCCTCGTGCATCGTCATGTTTGAGAACCTCGATTTTCAGTTTCTTCGGACGAGGGCGCTCTTTTTGGCTTTCAGCATGAGCGCCGCACTGATCTTTCTGTCCACCCTGCAGTTTCCGATCATCTTGGGCCCCTCCGGCGGCTATATGCCCAAGCTCTGGCTCTTGAGCAACAAATGGCCCCTGGTGATAATTCTCGGGGGTACCATCTGGCTTGTGCGGGGGGAACTCTTGCGCCGTCCCGGCGCTTCCGTGACCTCCGGACGGGTCCTGACATGAGAAGTGCCGCCCAAGGCACCGGGGCGCCGTTCGGAACGCACGCGGAGCCGTGGTCGGGCCGTCATCGACCGAACCGCAAGAAGGGCTTCGCCGTCCCCATCAAGTGTCGTCTATGACGAACATCACCGAGCGGCGAAAGAGCGAGGAGCTCTTCTTCGACCACTACGCGGGCGAGGTCGGTATCGAAGAGCTGGCGAGACTACCCCTCTTCAGCCGGTGGGCCTTCGAGAACCTGTACGCGGCGGAGGTGATGGGGGATCTCAAGGGGCGCCGCGTCCTCGATCTTGGCTGCGGCTGGGGAGAGGATGCGGTATGGTTCGCGGAGCAGGGGGCGTGCACGGTCGGGGTAGATGTATCCCCCCAGATGCTTTTTCTCGCGAGGGAACTTGCCTCCCGCAGAGGAGTGGGAGGGCAGGTATCGTTTGTAAGGGCTGCCGCTGAATCCCTCCCCTTTGGCAACGAGAGCTTTAGCGCGGTATTCGGCCGGGGGACGCTCCACCACGTCGATCTTTCAGGGACTCTCGGTGAGGTGTATCGCATATTGAAGCCCGGCGGGATTGCCGTATTTTCCGAGCCGCTGGCGGATAACCCGATCCTCAGCGTATACCGTAACTTAAACCGGTCCATACGCACCCCGATGGAAAAGCCTATTCGCTATCGCGATCTTGCGCGTATTAGCGCCGCCTTCGACTCGTTCGATCACATGGAGTTCAAGCTTGTTACCATGGTGGTGCTTGCGTGGTACTATATGAAATCGAAGTTATCGGGCTCATTTCACACGGGATGGTTCCGTGACCTTGATTACGGTTTTGCGTGCAGGAGAAGCTACTCTTGCGTGCAGAAAATGGATAGCGTGATTCTTCGTCTTTTTCCGTGCCTTGGGCGCTGGTGCTGGCTGACCGTAATGGTCGGCCGGAAACGGTGACCGGCCGGAGTACTAGGCGACAATCCCGGTCCATCGGCGGTTCATAACCTGCTCGGGAGCGATTGGGCGTGAAGATACTTCTAGTTGTCCCCGTGCGAGAAGAGAAGATCGCGTACTATGTCACCCCTCCCCTCGGGCTCGGCTATCTCGCCACATCCCTTCGTCGTGCGGGGCACGAGGTTGACATTCTGGACTGCATCAGGCTCCGGCTTGACTTTTCGGGTTTCAAGGAGGCGGTAAGATCTCGACAGCCGGACCTCGTGGGTTTCCAAACGTTCTCGTCGGATATGATATCTGTGCGCAGAAGCGCCGAGATCGTCAAGGGCCTGCGTCCGGACATAGTCACGGTCGTGGGGGGCCCTCATCCCTCGGGCGATCCCGCGGGCACGATGGGCTTTCTCCCTCACGTTGATTATGCGTTTCATGGGGAAGGGGAGGTCGGCCTGCCGGTTTTCGTGAACTACCTCGAGGGTCGCGGGAAAGCGATCGGCCTGCCGGAGAACGCTATCCCCGGCCTGATCTGGCGGCGGGACTCCCGGGTGGAGCGCAACCCGCCCGCCTTTATTGAGGATTTGGATTCCCTCGGCATGCCGTCGTGGGACATTCTCCGACCGCAGGATTATCCCCCCGCGCCCCACAGCGTTATCTACAAAAGCTATCCCATTGCCCCCGTCATGATCACAAGGGGATGCCCATTCCCATGTACATTCTGCGCCGCACACACCATCAATGGGAGGAAGATGCGCCGTCGCAGTGTCCCGCGCGTCCTTGATGAGATCGAACTCCTCCATACGGCCCACGGAGTCAACGAAATTCAGATCATCGATGACAACTTCACCATTGACAGGGAGTATGTGCATCGTTTTTGCAGCGGCCTCATCGAAAGGCGGCTGACGGTGGACTGGTGTTGCCCCAATGGCGTCAGGTTGGATACCTTGGATGAGGAGTTGCTGCGCGACATGAAAAGGGCGGGCGCGTATCGCATCGCCGTCGGCATCGAGTCCGGATCCCAGAGGATCCTGGACCATATGAAGAAGCAGCAGAAAAAGGAGATGGTGAGGGAAAAGGTCGCGCTCATACGCAAGGTCGGCCTGAGGCCCCATGGGTTCTTCATCCTCGGCTATCCCGAGGAAACAGTGAACGATATCAGGCAAACGATAGCCTTTGCGTGTGAGCTGGATCTGGAAACAGCAGGATTCAGCCTTTTCTTGCCCTTGGTGGGAACCGAGACATATAATGTCCTTGCATCGCAGGGCCGCATCATGTCCGACACGTGGGGAGACTTTATCACTTCGAGAGTGGTGTACGCCCCCGAGGGTATTACACCGGGGCAATTGAAACGGTTGCAGCGCACGGCATTTTTTCGGTTCTATTTGAGACCGAAATATCTCGTGAGATTTGCGAGGAGCATCAGCTCCGTACAGAATCTCAAGTACCTCGCCAAGAGGGCATTGTCATACCTGTTCTGACGCAGGGGGATGACGGGGGCAGCGCCCCGTGCGGCGGGGAAACACTAATCGGCGGCGTTATGACATGCGGGAACGATAGACTCCAATCGATCAGCGCGTTCTTCCCCGCCTTCAACGAGGAAGAGAACATACGGCATGTGATCAATAGCGCTCTCTCGGTCCTCTCGGGAATCGCGGATGAGTATGAAGTTGTCATCATACTGTACGAGGGCTCCACGGATAACACGGGGGATATCGTCCGCGAGATGATGCAGTGTGACCCGCACGTCAGGCTCATCCTGCAACCGCGAGCGGAGCGAGGCTATGGGATAGCCATGAGGATGGGGTACGAGAACGCGCGGCATGACACTGTTTTCTATTCGGATGCCGACAGGCAGTTTGATCTCAGCGACTTATGCAAGGTGTTCCGGCTCATCCGTCACGTGGACCTGGTGGTGGGGTATCGCCGGTCACGGCAGGATCCGATCACGAGAATTTTTGTGGCGAAGATCTACAATCTTATGATGAAGATTGTGTTCGGATTGGAGCAACGCGACGTGGACTGCGCCTTCAAGCTCTGTCGCAAGAGTATTTTTGAAAAGGTCTCGCTGAAATGTCGGACGGGACTGTCGGACACCGAGCTATTGGTCAAGGCGCGCCTTGCGGGGTACGAGATTATCGAGGTCGGCGTCGATCATTTTCCAAGAATCGCCGGGGGCACCTATTTTGAGATCGGCAAGGGGAAGTTTTTCAATATTCCGAAGCCCGGAGTGGTACTAGCTATTCTCAAGGAAATGGTTGGGCTGTGGAGGGAAGTTTCTCCTTCCCTTCGCCGCTTCAGGGAAGAACAAAAAAAACGCTTGATGCAACAGCCCTAGGTTATCCCCCTCCACCAGTACCTGCGGTATGATGGCGAACCGCACGGCTCAACGGAGCGCAACGTGAAAGCGCTTGTTCTCATCCCCTCATCGGAGTACGCCGACAACGTCGTCAGGGATGTCCTCTACGGCTGCTGGTGCAAGGGGAGGCGCATCGGCGGGGGCTCCGTGCCGCCGCTCAACGCCCTCACCCTCGCCACGATCCTCAAGAACGACGGCGTCGTGGTCGAGCTCCGCGACGCCATCGAGCAGCGGCTGTCGTTCGAGGAGCTCGCCCGCGGCATCGAGGGATTCGACGTCGCCCTCGTCCTCTCCTCCTCGATGACGATCGACGAGGACGCCGTTGCGGTCCGGAGGCTCAAGGAGAGGAACCCGGCGCTCACGGCGATATTCTACGGCTCCCACCCCTCCTTCATGCCCCGGCAGTGCCTCGAGAACCCCGCGATCGACATCATCGTGAGGATGGAGCCGGACCTGATCATCAGGGACCTCCTGCGCGCCCTTCGGAAAGGGGATGGGAGCTGGAAGGGGGTGAGGGGGATCGGCTACAGGGAAGGCAACGAAATCGTGCTGAACGAGGACTACCCGTTCATGGACGATATGGAGGAGATCCCGATCGCCGACCGGACGCTCCTCCCCCCCGGCGCGACCTACTTCAACCCGATCGTCAAGCGCCACCCGTATACCACGAGTTGCACCTCCCGCGGTTGCCCCGGACTGTGCACCTTCTGCACGGCGCCCGCCTTCGCGGGGAAGAAGATACGTTCCTGGAGCGTGGACAGGGTGATCGAGGAGCTGCGGTACCTCGTCGGCCTCGGCTACCGGGAGGTGTACTACCGGGACGAGACGTTCACCTTCAGCCGGGCGAGGGTGCGGGAGATCTGCGGGCGGATCGTCCGGGAGGGACTGGATATCAGCTGGATATGCAACGTCCGCGTGGGGAGCGCGGACCTCGAGATCCTCCGGGCGATGAAGGAGGCCGGGTGCCACCTCATCAAGGTCGGGATGGAATCGGGGGCCCAGGAGGTCCTCGACCGCTCGAAGAAGCATATCAGGGTCGAGCAGACCCGCGAGCTCTTCGCCTGGGCCCACGCGGCCGGCCTCGACACCCACGCCCACCTGATGTTCGGCATGCCCGGGGAGACCGGAGAGACGCTCGATCGCACCATCGCCTTCATCAAGGAGATCGACCCCACCACCATCGACATCGGGATATGCTCCCCCTATCCCGGCTCGGAGCTCTTCAGGGAGCTGCTCCGCGAGCACCCGGAGCTCGGCGACGAGAACCGGTTGAGTTTGAAGGACCTCCACACGGCGGGGACCTACAACGAGTGGTACACCTCGGTCTCCAGGGCCGGCCTCGAGCGCTACATCCGGAGGGCGTACCGCGAGTACTACCTGCGGCCGGGCTACCTGCTGCGGTGGCTGGGGAGGATGAAGGGTCCGGAAGACATCGCCCGCATCATCCGCGGCGGCGCCAATGTGATACGGTTCAGCCTGTTCGGGGACTGAGATGGGCCCGCAGACGTCCGTTTCCCCTGCGGCGGGCGGCGAGGCGTGCGGGCTATCCCTCCTCCCGCACCTCCATCCTGCCCAGGATATCGTCATGCGAGATCCGGT
>JAAYCL010000045.1 GCA_012729785.1 Chlamydiota bacterium
GACCTCGGCGGGGGTCTTCTCGTGGGTCTACGAGACGGACAACTACGTCAACTCCTCACCGGCGGTCGGGACGGACGGGACCGTCTACATCGGATCGATAGACAACACCCTCTACGCCCTCCACGGCCAGGCGCCGTCGGTCGCGCCGCCGGTCCAGGTGAACTTCCAGCCGCCGGACGCCTTCCCGCCGCCGGACATCCTTATCATCGACATCGGCCGGGGCTACGACTACCGCGGCCGCGACTGGGGCTGGTAACCGCGGCGCGGACGCTGTAGGTATCCGATTCCGCCCCTTATGGTTGCATCGTAATTTGCCCCCGAGCCGCCGCCCGCGGACGCTCTATATGGCGTTTCCCCCTCCCCTGCATAGTGCCCTAAAAAGTCACTCGGCAGCAGGCGAGAACCGACTGCAACTTCTGCGCGACGGGTGCGCGGGCCCACCCGCACCGCTCCTGTCTGTTCCGGGTGCTCCTTGTCAACCGCCCAGTCCGGGTGTTATCATCCGTATCCGATCCGGGAGCGCGGTCCGCGGCTGCGGCCGCGGCGGAGGGGGAAGCGGCGGGATGAAGAAACGCACGCGGGCCGTACTGGGGATCGCCCTTGCCCTATGCTGTCTCGCCGTGGCGTTCCGCGGCGTCAACTTCGGCGCCCTCTGGGAGGCCCTCGCCCAGGCCGATTACCGGTGGCTCTTCCCGGCGATGGCGTGCGTGTCGGTCTCGATGCTCTTCAGGGTGTTCCGCTGGGGGTGCCTCCTCTCGCCGACAAAGCGCATCGGTTTCTGAAACCTCTTCTCGGCCATCAGCATCTGCTTCATGGCCAACAACGTCCTGCCCGCCCGAAGCGGCGAGGTCATCCGCGCCGTGCTCATCGGGAAGAAGCACGGCGTGAGCATTGGCACGGTGCTCGCCACGGTGGTGCTCGAACGGGTGTCCGACGCCCTGTGCGTGATGGGGACAGTAGGAGAGCGGGTCGCGGTCCGCCAGCAGATCCGCGAGCGTGGGGAGGAAGAGGATCTTGAACGTCCCGGGGCCGCTGCCTGCGGCGATCGGTCCCGGGGGGGATGGCCCCGGCGCGCGCAACGACCGGGGTGCCGTGTATCCGCGGTATCCCCGCCCGTCTGATCGAGCGGCTCGCTCACACGCGTCGGATGCGGCGATTACGGCCCGCTGTCCGCATGCCGCCCCATCCTTGCTCCGCCGCGCACTCGCGACCGTCCGATCGACCGGACAATGGGCTCGGCGCCGCGGCGCTCCTGATGCTTCGACGCCCGACACTGCTGTCCCCCGAATGGTGCGTCGAAACGATGGAACGTCGAGACGACGAAGCTCAGTCAGCCGGCGCATACCGCGGGCTTAAACCGGCGATAGCGGGAACCTCCACGCCGGCGGTCACCGCCCCTCCGCTTCGAGACGGGGAGGAGAAGCGGCGTGAGCCGCAGAGAGAACCGGTCGAAGCTGCAGCCGGTTTCGTGCGCCCTACTGCACCTGGAAGAATGCGCTCACGTCGAGAAACGCCTGCCACCGCGACTGCACGTCGACGGTGCTGTCGAAAAACGCGGTCACCAGCGCGTAGGTGCCCGGCGGTGCCCCCTCCGGGACCCTCGCGCGGAGGATTTCGTACTCGAACGGCGCCCCGAGGGCCGGCATGAACCAGACCAGCGGGTTGAGGGTCATGCCGAGCGTCCGGGCATCGCGCATCGAGCCGTCGGGAAGCACGACGACCACATACGGCCGGAACGGCCTCTTCACCGATTCACGAAGCACAAACGTCCCCCGGAGGATCTCCCCGCGCGTCACCAGCGACGAACTGAGAACATTCTCGGCGGAAGGGAGCGTCGGCACGGGCGTCGGGGGGACCGTCGGCGTCGGGGTCTCCGTCGGCGTCGGGGTCACCGTCGGCACCAGGGTGGGAATCGGCGTCGGCGTGGGAACGGTACGCGGCTGGACCGCGGCGTAGCAGTCGATCTCGCCCCATCCGTACACGGCGTTCGGCGGCGCCGGGGCCGAACATTGACCGTCCTCGGTGGGGACCGCGGACTGCTCGATGATACGTTGTGTCTGCGCGACATCGCCGATGAGACTCGGGTCCGCCGACCATAGAAGCGCCACGAGGCCCGAGGTGTGCGGCGCCGCCATCGAGGTCCCATTCCAGCCGCTCTCGTACGTATTGGTGGGAACCGAGGAGCGGATGTTGACGCCGGGGGCCACCACGTTGGGCTTCGGCGTGACGGGGGTCATCTTGGAAGGCCCGCGGCTGGAGAAGGAGGCGATGGAGCCGCCCTGCGAGACCGCGCCGGTGCTCGTGACGATGTCATAGTCGCCCGGGGACCCGTGCGTGGAACATTTGGATCCGCTGTTGCCCGCGGAGAACGACATGTAGATGCCCGCGTCGACAAGCGTTTGGATCGTCGAGTAGCACCAGTCGTCCCCGCCGGATCCGCCCCAGGAGTTGTTCATCACGTGCGGCGCCTTTTGCGGGTCCGGGTTCGCCCCGGAGAGATCGGTGGGCGCAAGGGCGAACTGGAAACAGGCGAGAAGGTGCGCATCCGAACATGAATTGGACGCACACCCCTTGCAGGCGATCCATTTCGCGCCCGGAGCCACCCCGATCCTGTTCCCCCCCCCGTCGTCGCCCACCATTGTGCCCATCGTGTGCGTCCCGTGATCGTTGTTATCGCCCGGCGCCGCGGGAAAGCGCCCGCCTGGATCAAACCAGTTGTAGTTGTGGTCCGCCGCGGCGCCGTTCCACCCTCGGTAATGGTTCTTCAGGGCGGGATGGTCCCACTGGACCCCCGTGTCGTTGCCCATCACCACGATGCCGCTCCCCGTCACCCCCAGCTCGTCCCAGACCCGGTCGGCCTGTATCTGCGTCAGATTCCACTCGACCGCCAGGGACCCGTCCCCCGCGTCTCCGGTTCCGCGCCGGACGAGATCGATGTAGTTGGCCGTCCTGTTCGGCCTGATCTCCGCTGCGTCCGGATGCTCCGCGACGTCCAGCAGCACCTCGAGGTCGCCGGTTACGAGCACCATGTTCTTGATCCAGTACGGGCGGTACTCGACGCTGCGGCTGTCCAGCCAGGCGCGGATTTTCCTCTGGGAGCTCTCCGCCTTGGCGCGCAGCGTCTCGAAGACGTAGCGGCCCTTCTCCTCTTTCCGCGCGAGCCGCCGCGCCGCGGAGAGGTCCGCCTGCTCCTTGAGGATCACGAAGAACTCCGCTTCGCCGTCCGCGAAGATCGCGTCGGCGATCTCCTCCGGTATGACGGGTGCGCCGGAGGCGGCGTGTGCGGCGAGGAGCGCCGTGATGAAGGGAAGGAGACGCGCTGCGACGCGCATGCGGCCTGGAAGAATAGCCATCGGACACTCCTCGGGTTACTACTCCGGTACGTAGAGCACTCGGTACGACCGCGGTCAATCGCGCTCTGATGCGCTCTTTCGCCGCATTTCAGTCACTCCGGGCGATTCTGCTCCAAACCGGGGCGGGGAACCGGCCATCCCGCCATACAAGTTTGGATCATTTGCGCGGCAGATTACAATCCCCCGAGGGGGGAGATTTTCAGGGGGTCTACTCCGCGCTTCATGGAACGGATGCAGGTGGCGGGGGAACGGATCTCGACGGCCGGCGATGCGGCAACCGATGCTCCCGCAGCGGATTGCAGATCGACAGCGAGGAGCGCGCGCTGCGGCGAGGCGCATGCGGCTCACCTGAAACGGGGGAGACCGCAGCCCCGGGATTCCGGCCGCACGGGAACGCCGGCTGTTCCGTGAAGCGGAATACGATGCGCGGCGTGGCCATGCAAAGCCTGCTGCGGAGCCGAGACCGGCCCCTATGCCGGCTTCAGGGTGAATTCTTTCACCGCCAGCGCCGCCAGATCCGCGGTGCTGCGAAGTTTCAGCTTGGTCAGAATATTTCTCCGATGTGTCTTTACGGTCTCGGGGCTGATGTGCATCCGCTTCGCGATCTCGCTCCTCCCCGTTCCTTCCGAGATTAAGGTCAGGATGAGTTTCTCCTTCTTTGTCAGGTTCTCCCACCCCTCGATCACCTTCGCCGGCCGCGCCGCCAAGATCACCTCGGCCACCACGTCCGAGAGCGCGGGGCTCAGGTACCGTTTCCCCGCCGACACTGCGTCCATCGCGCACAGGATCTCATCCGCGGCCCCGTCCTTGAGCAGGTACCCCGACACGCCCTGCCGGACCGCCTCCGCCACGTACTCACGGTCCGCGTACATCGAAAGGATGATCACCTTCAAGGCGGGGTGCAACTCCCGGATGTGCCGGCAGGCGTTCAGCCCGTTCATTCTCGGGAGCCCGATGTCCATTATCAGGATGTCGGGGCGCAGCTTCTTCGCCAGTTCGATCGCCTCGACGCCGTCGATCGCCTCGCCCACCACCGAGTATCCCGCGCGCTCCTCGATCAGGTCGCGCACCCCCTTCCTGACCAGGGCATGGTCTTCCGCGAGGAGCACCCTCCTCACCGCAGAGGTGCGCCGCCGCTCCCTCATCCGTTTCGTCCTCATCCGCTTCCCCCCTTCCGTCGCGCGCGCGGCGCGCAGAGCGGCAGAGGCACGCGCGCCTCGATCCGCGTCCCCGCGGCGGGGACGGACCTGACCGCGAACGAGCCCCCCACCCCCTCGATCCTCTCGCGCATCCCGGTCAAACCGAGACCCGTCACCCTGTTCGCCCGAAGCGGCCCGAACCCCTTTCCGTCATCGACGATCCGGAGCGTCAGGGTGCGCCGGATCTTGCGGAGGGAGATATCGATGCGGGTGCACTCCGAATATCTCAACGCGTTGGTCAGCGCCTCCTGCGCAACGCGGTACAGCGCGATCTCTATCCTCGCGTCCATCTTGCCGCGGACGTTTCGGGAACGCAGGCGGACGGGTATGCCGCTCTGCAGGGAGAGCGACTCGACGAGCTGCGACAGGGAGGGGACGAGGCCGAGGATGTCGAGGGTGGGCGGGCGCAGCCGCCGGGAGATGGCCCTCACGTCGCCCAGCGTGGCATCGATGAGGGCATAGGCCTCGGTGAATTCGGCCGGCGCGGCGCAGTCCCCCTCCGCGCACCTCTTCCCGATCCGCCGGAGATGGAACCTCAGGGCCGCAAGTCGCTGCCCCACCTGGTCGTGCAGTTCGAGCGCCATCCGCTTGCGCTCCTCCTCCTGGAGATCGATCAGCATCTTCGAGAAGCTCCGCAGGTTGTGCAACTCCTCGGCCCCGACCTCCGTGCCCGCCTCGATCGCCACCACGACGCTCCCCGATATCCTCCCCTCGGAGTCCCTGACCGGGAAGACGCCGACGAGATGGCGGCGCCCGTCCCTGACAGCGGATTCCCCCCACGCCGGCTTGCCTGTCCGGATCGCCACAAGGGCGGGGCACCGGGGACACGGACGGCCGCGGCCGTGCCAGACCTCGTAACAGCGCCGCCCAAGTAGGTCCCGGGGCATCATCCCCGCCCGCCTGGCCGCGGCCAAGTTCGCCCAAACGATCCGTGATCGTCTGTCGTTGTACGAGATCGACTCCGAGATGCTGTCGAGGATCAGCGCCTTCTCCTCGCGCAAACGCGCGAGCTCGTCCGCCGCATTCTTTGCGTCGGTGATATCTCGGCAGCTGGCGACGAATCCGATCTCCCCGCCCTTTTCATCGCGCAGAACGGTTGTCTGCACAAAACAGGGGAACGCGGTGCCGTCCCGCCGTGCGTGCCAGAGTTCTCCGGAATAACGCCCCGTGGACCTCGCCTGCGCGAACGCGGCCCGCACCGCGGCAATCTGTTTCCGGCTGTGTAACACGGCGGACGGTTTGCCGGCCAGCGACCCGGGCGCGCGGCCGTGCATCACCGCGACGGCGGGGTTGGCGTATACGATCTTTCCGTGGAGATCGATCACGCCGACGCCCTCCTCGACCTGCTCCGCGGCTTGCGAGAGCAACTGCAGTCTCCTCTCGTTCGCCCAGCGCCGTGTCCAATCGATGAAGGTGGCCTGCACCGCGGGCCTGCCCTCGTAGCGCACACTCCTCGATGAGATCTCCGCGTGGCAGATACCGCCGTCTTTCCGCACGATCCTCCAACCGTTTAAGAGCGACGCTTCCCTCCCCGCGATGCGTTTCCCCAGGTAATCGAGCACGGCCGCGCGGTCCTCGGGATGGAAGCACCGCGCCGCTTCTTTGGGTCCCAGGGAGGTCAGTTCCCGCGCACGATAGCCGCTCATCCGCAGGAACGCCCTGTTGGCGAACAAGAAGCGCAGCGGGCGGAGCCGCACTATCGCGATCCCGACCTGCATCTGCTCCACGAGCGACCGGTACCGATGCGCCAGTTCACGATCCGCCGCGCGGCGTGCATGCCTTCTCATTTCCGTCGCGCGCCCCCTCGACGAGGCCCGGCCCCTGCCGCCGGCCGGGCAGACAAAAAAGGCGCGCCCGGTTTCGGACGCGCCGCGCGATTCAGATCCATGTCCCCGTCGATGCGCTGTGCCGTTCATGGCGCCCTCGCGTAGCCGATTTTCTCACAGCCCGCTCCTGCGCGCAATCTGAACTTGTCGGATCCCCGCCGCGGACGCCTCTCTGCGCCTCGACCCCGCCGAACGTCCGCGAATACGAGAAGGCAGCTCGCGGCGTCACCGCCGCGAGCTGCCCGGATTAGCCGATGCCAGCGAAAACCGTCAGAGCCTCTTCTCCGCCAGACTCCCGAACGTCACCTCGTCCTTGAGCACCTCGATGCGCCTCTCGCCGATGCCGGGGACATTCTTGAGCTCGGCAAGATTGTCGAACGGACCGAACTCCTTGCGGTGCTCTATGATCCTCACCGCAAGATCTCTGCCGATACCCGGCAGCCGTTCCAGCTTGCGCTTTGATGCGGTGTTGATGTTCACTTTCCCAGCAGCGTACACCTGCGTTTGACCGGCCATCGCCAGGAACGCGCATCCAACCAGCACCATCATCATCATCTTTCTCATTTCGCTCTCCTTTCTAATATGGAGCGTCAAAGCAAATACATCGCCTGATGCACCCAATGATAAGCACATTTGATGCCAAGATTCGTGCATTAAACAAGTATTGATCTAATATGCTGCATTGCAGCATATTACTGATATTGCGGAAAATGATAATTCCAGGTTTTAATAATTAGTTTTGCTAATAATATCACTATTGCATATAACTATATATTCTTTTATGTATGGTAAGAGCAAGCGGTCTAGTTGCTAAGTGAAGCATTGACTCTACTTGCGATTAAGATATAATGCGTCATTGTCTGTTGGGTTGGAGATCTCGTGAGGAGAACATACATCCCTCACTTGAATACGGTTTGAAAGGCGCACGGAATGACTCCCGAGATGAAGCAGCAGTACGTGGTGAACAAGTTGTTCTCTCTTCTCCAGGCGGCGCAGGAGGTCTCCTCCACAAGGGACAAGACCAAGCTTTTGGAGGCGATCGTCTGCTCCGCCACCAAGGTGGTGGAGTGCCGGAACTCCTGCCTGATGCTGCTTCGCCCCGAGACCGATGAGCTCGTCGCGTTCGTCGTGGTCGGGAGCGACAGGAACAAGATGCAGGAGGTGCGGTTCAAGGTCGGCGAGGGCATCGCGGGATGGGTCGCGAAGCACGGAGAGCCGGTCCTCTCCAACGATGTGCAGCACGATCCCCGCTACTCCCACAAGCTCGACGCGATTACCGACATCCCGCTCAAGTCGATCCTCTGCCTCCCGCTCAAGGCACGGGACAAGGTTCTCGGCGTACTCAACATCATCAACAAGCCGGATGACGGCCGTTTCACGGAGGAGGATCTCCATCTCGCGCAGGCGTTCGCCGAGCAGGTTTCCATCGCGATAGAGAACGCGAACCTCTACGACGCGATGTCGAAGGAGAACAAGATTCTCCGCGAACAGCTCGATATGGCCCCCCGCCTCCTCAAGAGCTTTTCCCCCTCGATGAAGGCCGTCATCGAGATGGCCCGGCGTGCGGCCGAAAGCGACGCCACCGTGCTCCTCCTCGGCGAGAGCGGCGCCGGCAAGGAGGTCGTCGCCCGTGCCATCCACACCTGGAGCGACCGCAGCAGCCGCGCCTTCGTGGCGTTGAACTGCGCCGCCCTCCCCGAGCAGCTCCTCGAGAGCGAGCTGTTCGGGCATGAGCAGGGCGCCTTCACCGGCGCGATCCGGATGAAGAAGGGCAAGGTCGAGCTGGCGAACGGCGGGACCCTCTTCCTCGACGAGATCGGCGAGATGAAGCTCGACCTCCAGACCAAGTTTCTGCGCATCCTCCAGGAGCATCAGTTCGAGCGGGTCGGCGGGACACAGACCATAAGCGCCGACCTTCGCGTCATCGCCGCGACGAACAAGGACCTCCGGGAGGAGGTGCAACGGGGCGCCTTCAGGGAGGACCTCTTCTTCCGGCTGAACGTCATCACCCTGCCGATCCCGCCCCTGAGGGAACGAAGGGAGGACATCGTCTACATCGCCAACCGGTTCATCGAGCGCTACTGCGCGGAGGAGGGACGCTCGATCCCCGTCATCACCGCCGCGGCGAAGCAGGCGCTCCTCGGGTACGCGTGGCCCGGCAACGTGCGGGAACTGGAGAACGTGCTCGAACGCGCCATCGTGCTCGGCGCGAAGGAGACGATCGACGCGGACAACCTGCTCCTCGACATCTCCCTCGTCCCGTCGCGGCAGGTAGCCATCGACCGCCCCTACCGCGAACTCGTGAAGGAGTTCAAGAAAGGCGTCATCGCGGAGGCGCTCCGCGAGTGCGGCGGAAACCAGTCGCGCGCGGCGGCGAAGCTCGGCGTCACGCAGCCGTACCTCTCCAAGCTAATGAAGGACCTCGGTCTCAGGTAGACGCCCGCGTCCCCGCGCCGTCGGGGAGGTTCCTCCGCGCGGGGGCGCCGCCGCGACGCCCTTGAACCGCCTCCTCAAGATGCTATGATTTCCCTATCCCCGCGCCCCACGACGGCGCGGGGGGATGAAAGGGTATCGTATGATTTCCGGCTCCCGCCCGCGCCTGTCGGCGCGGCTGCCTGTCGTCGCGGCCTCGTGTCTCGGGGCCGTCTGTCTCGCCGGCTCCTGCGCCTTCCCGCGAACGCCGTTTTTCCCCGCGCCGCAGATCCACGAGGCCCGGCCGTTCGACGGCATCCCCGTGACGAACCGGGACTACGATTTCGACGGCGACCTGAGACCGGAGTTTCGGAAGCAGGATTTGGACGGCGACGGGGTCGTCGACCGCTACCTTAAGGACCTCGACGGGGACGGGACGTTCGACCTCTCCATCCCCAAGGCGCCCGAAGCGGATCGGGCACTGCGCCACCTGATCATCTGCGTCGACTCCGTCCCCTTCTCCGTGATGGATGCGCTGTGGCGGCAGGGGCGCTTCAGGGACTTTTACCCGCCCGGCCGCGTCATCAGTACCTTCCCCTCCGACACCAATCCCGCCTTCGCGGACCTGTTCGGGATGGAGAAGACGCCCGGGATCGAGAACCGATACTTCGACCGCCTCCGCAACCGGGTCGCCGGGGGCGCGTGGGATCATATGGTCCGCCCCACCGGCGACACCTTCCACGCCGCCTTCGACTACGAGCAGCACCCGCGCTACGGAGCCCTGATCTACCTCGCTCCGTACGCGGTCGCCGATCACGACCTGGCACGCTGCCGGGCGGTATTCCGCCGCCTCCTCCGCGAGAAGCCCCCCGACCGGCCGATCCTCCTCTACATCGGTTCGACGGACGCCCTGGCCCACCGCGAGGGCCGTGAAGGGCTCACCCGCCATCTGCTCATGCTGGAGCGGATGCTCGACGAGATCATCTTCGAAACCGCGGGCGAGGTGCGTATCAGCCTCTTCTCGGATCACGGGAACAACCTCGTCCCCAGCGGTCAGCTGGTCGACCTCCAACGGCATTTGTCCCGCAACGGGTTCAGGGTCGCCGGCTCGCTGCGCTCTCCTCGCGACGTGGTGATCCCGCGCTTCGGGCTTGTGGGCGTCGCGTGTCTCTATACCCGGGAGGAGAATCGCGCGGAGGTGGCACAGGCGCTCACCTCGCTCAAGGGGGTCGATTTTTCCGTGTATGAGAACGACGGCGCCTGCGTTGTGGAGGGGGCGCGCGGCAAAGCCGTGATCAACCGGAACGGCCGGCGCTACCGCTACGAGATGCTCTCCGGCGACCCGCTCAGCCTCGGCGGGATAGTTGCGGAGATGCAGCGCCGCGGGGAACTCGACAGGCAAGGGTACGCGGACGACGCGGCATGGTTCGAGGCGACCGGCCTGCACGTCTACCCCGATATCCTGCGGCGCCTCTCCGATGCCGTCGAGAACCACGTCGTCAACCGCCCCGACGTGTTCGTCAGCCTCGAGGACGGCTACTGCTACGGGAGCGGATTCTTCGTCAACATGATCGCGCTCCGCGGCACGCATGGAAGCGCAAACGCTGCGCAGACGAACGGGATGGCGATGTCCACCGACCGCCCGGTGCCCGGCGTCATCCGGGCGGAGGAGATGATGACGGCGCTCGGCGCGGTGAGGCCCGGAGGGCCGCCGGCTTCGCCGATCGGCGCCGCGCCCGCGGAGCCGCCGGACGCGGAACCCCGCCGGGAGCCGGAGAACCCCGCGCCGCCCGTCACAACGGCGACCCCGGCCCCGACCGCCACGCCGACGGCCGAGCCCACCCCGACGCCCACAGCCGTGCCGACGTCGACGTGCACGCCCATGCCGCAGCCGTCCTCGACGCCCACGGCCCCTCCGCCCACGGCGACCGTTTCGCCGGCGACCCGAACCCCCGCCCCGACGAGAACGCGCAGGCCGCGCGTGCGGGCGCTGCGCAGGACCCCGTTGCCGAGGCGCACCATGCCGGCGCGGGTCCCCCCGCCGCAGGGAGACGTCCGGTCCCAACCGGAGTAGGGGATGCGCCACGGAGGGTCAGGAACGGCGTGCGGGCCGCATTTCGTTCCCGCTTCGCCGCGCGCGCTTCTCGCCGGCCTTGATGCGGTTCCAGTTCGCGACCACCTCCCGCGACGACGAGACCTTCGTGTCCGCGAAGACGTGGGGGTGCCGGTGCGTGAGCTTGCCGATGAGCCCCTCGATAACCTCCTCGACCGTGAACGCCCCCTCCCGCGCGGCGAGTTCGGCGTGGAACATCACCTGGAGGAGGACGTCCCCGAGCTCCTCCCGCATCCCGTCCCGATCGCCCCCATGGACGGCGGCGATGAACTCCTCCGCCTCTTCCCGGAGATAGGGGATGAGCGTCTCGTGCGTCTGCTCGCGGTCCCACGGGCAGCCGCCGGGGCCCAGAAGCGTGCGGAACAGGGCCTTCAACTCGCCGAACCGGGTCGCCGCCGAAACCGTCTCCGCGCCTCGCGACTTCACCTCGCGAGTGCGTTTCCTTTTTCTTTCCACTCTTTGAGGCCGCCCTTGTAGTCGAGGACAGTATACCCCAGCGCGGAGAGCTTCTTCGCCGCGGAGGTGCTCGCCGTGCACAGGAAGCTCCCGCAATAGACCACGACCCGCGCGTCCTTTTTCAACATCCTCTCCGCGGACTCCTTCGTGATCTTCCCCACCGGAAGGTTCGACGCCCCGTCGATATGCCCCTCGCGGTACGACTCCTCGTCGAGCACGTCGAGAAGCACGTACTCCTCTCCCGAATTCCTGATCTCGATGAACTGCGCGTAGCTGATCTCCCTGACTCCGTCCTTCTGGGCCGCGGCGGCCGCGATACGGTCAAAGGCCCCCGCCCGCGTCCCTGCCGCGCACCCGGCGCCGCCCGCCGCGACTGCGACGGCGAGGAGGATCGATCCGTGCCGTTTCATCGCACACCTCCGATGGTCGCGCCGGGGGGTGTCCCGCGGCACATTCAGTATACCATGCCGCTACCGCGACCGGCCGATCGCGCTCATGTAGAGGACGCTCTCCGTCGTCCCGTCGATCCCCAGCAGGGCGTTCATCTCGTCGTCGAACAGCGCCCCGATCTGGCAGCTTCCGAGGCCGAGCGCCGCGGCAGCGAGTGCGAGATTCTCCGCGATATGCCCCGCGTCGAGGTAGACGTAGCGATAGGCGCGCTGCCCGTATCTCCACCGCGCGCGGGAGAAGACCGCGGCCCAGATAAAGACCGCGGCGGCGGCGGCGCACATCTCCTGGCCAAGCGCGGCCCGCGCCGTCTCCGCCCCGAAACGCCCGAAGCGGAGCTCCTCGAGCGCGTGCCGCCCGACGGCGTAATGATACACCCCCGGGCGCACGCCCTCCACCCGGTTCACCGTGAGGTACGTTTCGATCGGGTACAGGGCGCCCGCCGAGGGAGCGGTGCGGAACATATGGCTTCCCTCGCGGCGCTGTATGCCGGTCGAGGCCCAGAGGAGGTAGGAGAGCTGCCCGAGGGAGAGCGGCTGCTGCGCGAATGCGCGGACGCTCCTCCTCTTTCGCAAGGCGCTGTCGAGCGACATCCGCCCGCCGGAATCGGGTTCCGGAAGGGGCAGGACCGCGGCGTGGGGATACTCCTTGTACGGCGGGGGCGGCTCCTCTCCCGTCGCGCCGCCGCCCAGCCCGCCGGGACGGTATTTCGTCTCCCGCTGGAACCTCTCCCCGATGCCCTCGGTCATCTCGCCGCCCCCTGCCGTGTCGTCGCGCGCGCGCCGCTGCCCGAGTGGTTAGTGAAGACCGTTTTCGTCTGCGCGGAGAAGTTCACCCCCTCCCCGGCCATCTCGCAGTCGCCGCAGCCGGCGGCCTTGCATTCGCCGAACGGCCACTGCACCTCTTCGAACGGATCGCGGGCCGCCGCGAGTGCCTTGCGCACCTCGGGCTCGCCCGCCGCGACGTGCGGGACGGCCGTTTCGCACCTGTCGGCGGGGTTGACGTTCCGGACCGCGGGGCCGTCGGCCGGCGTTCTCCACTGCCATCCGCCGTGGCTTCGTATCCCCGTCGTGTCGCTCCTGCCTGTCCCAGGCGAGTATGACAGCATACCGCCGGTTCGTCAACCCGCGCCCGCACAACACCGTGGGGGTGAGAAAGATGAACCAACCCGCCCTCACCCCGGCCCTCTCCCCCCATGCTTGGGGGCAGAGGGAGAGCAAGCAGGGGACATTTCTAATAAGTTAATGGAGGGGACATTTCTAACGAGTATTGACACCCGCGCCCACACAAGGATCCTTACTTTTCCATTTTCGTCTGCATGGGGACAGTGAGGGGGGATGACATCTCTTCCCCGTTGTTCACGCAGGAGCGGTAATCCAGAGCGCCGCACCTTGAAACTAAATCGCTGCTTCCGCCCGGACGGCATTCGGCACCCCCTCGCTGTCCCCCCTTCCGAGCGATTTTTGGAGATTTATTAGCTTGACACCGACGCGCAAGTGTGCAATATTAATGTTGAAGGTTGGGGTAGTTGTGGTTGCAGCGGGACCGCAGTCAGACGGCGATGAAGTCAGTGCGGAACGTGCCTTCTGACTGCGGTCTTTTTTGTCCGCAAACGCCGTACCGATCGTCCCCCGGCGCGGAGTCGGGGTCACGCGGAGGAGGTCCTGCCCCCGGAGGTCCATCGATTTTGCCGTTTGCGCAAGGTTCTCCTACGTGCTATGCTGAAAAACAAAATGACTGGACCCGCGAGGAGGATCGGACCATGACGAGACGCGGCGGATACGGCAGACGGCGGGCGCTTATGTGCGCGGCTGTACTGGCACTGACCTGCCGGGGGGGGATCGCACAGGAACAGGCGGCAGCGACGGCGGCCGCGCCGCTCTCCCCCGCACCCTCGGGCACCCTCGCCGTGTACTTCCTCGACGTCGACCAGGGGGATTCCACCGTCATCACGACCCCCGCAGGCAAGACGATCCTGATCGACGGGGGCCGCGGCGGCTCCGGCTACAAGAGAAAGGACAAGGGCAGAACCGTGATCATCCCCTTCCTGAAAAAGAAGGGGATCAAGAAGCTCGACTACGTGGTCATGACGCACGCCGATGAGGACCATATCGGCGGTCTCGTCACCGTGGTCACCGAGACGAAGCCGGACAGCCCCTGGCCGATCGAGATCGTCGAGTTCATCGATCCCGGGCAGGCCCACACGACCTACCTCTACAAGGAGCTCCTCGCGGCGGTGATGAGCCGCCCGGATATCGGGTACCGGAACCTTCTGAGCGGGGAAAAACTCGACCTCGGCGAGGGCGTGACCGCCGAGGTGCTGAGTCCCTCCACCGTCGAGGGGAAAGGCTCCAACGCGGCCAGCATCGTGCTGAAGGTCACCTACGGCGCCGTTTCGTTCCTCCTGACGGGCGACGCGGAGAAAACCGCGGAAAGGAATATGCTCGAGACCTGCGGGGACAAGCTCAGGTCGACGGTTCTCAAGGCCGGGCACCACGGCTCCAACGCCTCCTCCACCGAGGCGTTCGTGAAGGCGGTGAAACCCGAGGTGGTGCTGATCAGCGTCGGGCAGAAGAACAAGTTCCACCTCCCCGACGAGGAGGCGCTCGGACGGCTGCAGGCGACGGGGGCGAAGATCTACCGGACGGACTACCAGGGCACCATCGTCATCAAGACGGACGGCAAAGAATACGGCGTCACGACCGAGCGCGAGTTGCCGCCCCCCGACAAGCGGTGGGACTTCGTCCCGGTGTTGACCGAGGACCAGAAGTTGGATATCAACAGCGCCTCCGCGGCAGAACTGCAAACGCTCCCCAAGATCGGAAAGGCGCTCGCACAGCGGATCATCGATCGGCGCCCCTACAAGAGCGTCGACGAACTCCGCAGGGTCCCGGGGATCGGCGTCAAGATCCTCGAGCGGCTGCGCCCCCTCGTCACGGCACGGCCTCCCGCCGAAACGGCCCCGCGGAAGGCTGCCGATGCCGAAGTTGCTCCCGCCGCGCCGCCGACTGCAAGCCGGCCGCCGGACGAAGCGGCCAAGGTGAACGTCGACGCCGCCTCGATCGAGTAACTCCAGCAGGCGCCGGGCGCGGGCCCCGCGACGGCGAAGGCGATCGTTGAGGGGAGGCGCACGGGACCGTCGACGGCCTGAAGAACGTTTCGGGGGTGGGGGCCGCACAACTCGAGACGACGCGGCCCCGCCTCATCGTTGATGCCCCCGATCGTCCGCGAGCCGGGGGCCGCGGGATCCGATCCGCAGGGTTTCCGGGGCTTCTTCCGATTCCCGGCGGCGCGGTTATTTGCGCCGGATGAGTATGTTCTTGCGGTGAGGATCGGAACCCGACGGACGCGGGCTCATCTCGAACGCCCCCATCGCCCTCACCAGCGTGCTCAGCTTGCCGAAGCCGTAGTTCCGCGAATCGAATGACGGGGACTGGTTTGAGATCGTCTCCCCCACCCTCCCCAGGTCGGCCCACCCGTCCTCATCGGCGACGGCGTCGATCGCCCCGCAGACGAGCTCCATCAGCCTCGAGTCCTTTTTCACGGCGTCCGGGCCTTTGAGCTTGCGGACCGCCTGCCCGCCGCCGGCCTGTTCGTCGTCCTTCTTCTCGCCCCCTCGTTTCAGGATCTCGAAGTAGATGAACTTGTCGCAGGCGCTGACGAACGAGGCGGGCGTCTGGCGCTTGCCGAAGCCGTAGACCGTGATCCCCGCCTCGCGGATGCGCGAGGCGAGGCGGGTGAAGTCGCTGTCGCTCGAGACGAGGCAAAACCCCTCGAACCTTCCCGCGTAGAGCAGATCCATCGCGTCGATGATCATCGCGCTGTCGGTCGCGTTCTTCCCGACGGTGTTGCGGAACTGCTGGATCGGGTGGATGGCGAAGGTGGCCAGGACCTTCTTCCAGCCCTGGAGGCTGGTCGAGGTCCAGTCGCCGTAGATGCGCTTGACACTGGCGGTTCCGTACTTGGCGATCTCCGCAAAGAGCGGTTCAACGACCGAGGCGGAGGTGTTGTCCGCGTCGATGAGCACCGCGAGCCGTTTTTCCTGCGCGAATCGTGCGTCCATGATCGGTTCCTCCATCTGGGGCTGTTCAGCGGGCGGATCGAGGCGGGGCCCCCGTGGCGTTCCCGGGATGCGCCGCGCGTTCGAGCTGATCGACGCGGTAATAGCGCCCGGACGGGACCGCCCTGATTTGGAAGGACCGCCCGACCTCGATCCCTTGCCGCGTCGGATTCCGGACGCGGAAGAAGAATGTCTCGCCCGGTGACGGCCCGGAGAGCACGCGCTCCACCTTCAGGTCGATGATCCAGTTCAGGTCGGAGTTCACCAGGGGCGAGTACGCGATCCGCTCCACCGTGGCGACGAACGTGGAGGCGGGGGACGCGCCCCTCGGGGGGGCGGGGCCGCGCTGCGGGACAATCGCGGTGCAGGCGCCGAGCAGAAGCGCCGCCGCGAGGGCCGCAGACGCCCCCGCGGCCCCGCTGCTCCCGCACAACCTCGTCGCCCGCCTCCGCCAGCCGTTCACTGGATCCTCCATATATCAGCATAGCATATATCTCTCCGCAGGCGTACCGTGTCGTTGCGCCCGCCTCGCGGGGGGTCATCCGAGGGTTTTCCGGAAACGGAGCGACGCGAGGACGATGACGGCGAGACCGTAGACGAGCAGGGCCGCCATCTGCGGCCAAAGGATGCGGATGCCGATCCCCTTCAGGAATATCCCCCGGAGGATGACCAGGTAGTAGCGCAGCGGGTTGAGGTAGGTGAGCCACCGGATGGCCGCCGGCATATTGGCGATCGGGTACATAAAGCCCGAGAGCAGGTTCGCGGGGAAGAAGAAGAGGAAGGTGGACATCATCGCCTCCTGCTGGGTCGAGGAGAGGGTCGATATGAAGAGCCCGACGCCGAGGATGGTCAGCAGGTAGATCAGGGTGCACAGGAGGAGGAGCGTCACGCTGCCGCGCATCGGCACGCTGAACCACCACGTCCCCACGACGGTGATGAGCAGCACCTCGACGAGCGCGATGACCGCGAACGGCACGAGCTTCCCGAGGATGAGCTCTATCGGCCTCAACGGACTCACGATGAGCTGCTCCATCGTGCCGATCTCCTTCTCGCGCACGATCGCCATCGAGGTCAAGATGAGCGTCATCACGGTGATCATCAGGCAGATCACGCCCGGGATGTAGTAATCCCTGGAGTCCAGGTTCGTGTTGAACCAGGAGCGGTCGCGCATCTCCACCGAGGGGTACGGCACGGCCCCGGCCGGCGATGCCGCGACGGCCGCCGCCAGCTCGCGCTCGTTGTAACGCGCGACGATCTGGTTCGCGTAGGAGAGTATGATCCCGGCCGTGTTCGAGTCCGACGCGTCGAGGACGAGCTGGAACTGCGCGCCGCGCCCCCCCCTGAGGTCGCGCCCGAATCCGCGGTCGAAGCGGAGGACCGCGCTCGCCCGCCCGCGGTCGATGAGCGCGTCCTGCTCGCGGTCGGAGAAGATGCGGTGGAGCGCGCTGAAGTAGTTCGAGGAGGTGAAATCGCGCACGAGGTCGCGGCTCTCCCTCGTGTTGTCGAGGTCGTAGACGGCGGTCGGGACGTGCCGGACGTCCGTGTTGGCCGCGTAGCCGAAGACGAGGACCTGGATCACCGGCGTCACGAAGATGGTGATGCGCATCCGCGGGTCGCGGAGGACCTGGATGAACTCCTTGACGAGCATCGCCCGTATCCGCTCGAACACTTGCGCCTCCGCGTCCGTGGACCGCCCCTACGCGACCTTCTTCCTGAACGCGCTCCTCGCCACCGACATCGCCGCCGCCGCGAACACCGCTAGGAGGATCGTCTGCAGCCAGAGCCCCCGCAGCCCGACGCCCTTCAGGTAGATGCAGCGCAGGACCACGATGTAGTAACGCGACGGGACGAAGTAGGTAATCCCCCGGATGAAGAACGGCATATTCCAGATCGGGTACAGGTATCCGGAGAGGAGGAAGGTCGGCATGAACGTCGTCAGGACCGCCATCTGGCTGGCGAAGAGCTGGTTCCGCGCGACGATCGAGATGAGGATCCCCTGCGCCAGGGCGCCGGCGAGGAAGAGCCCGCTCAGGGCGAAGAGGAGCGCGAGGCTCCCCCTCAGGGGCACGTCGAAGACGAACTCGGCCATCAACGCCGCCACGACGATGTTGACGTAGCCGATGAAGACGTACGGCAGGAACTTCCCGGCGACGAGCTCCCCGGCGCTGACGGGGGTGGCGATGAGCTGCTCCATCGTGCCCCGCTCCCACTCCCGCGCCACGGTGAGCGAGGTGAGCAGGGCCGAGATGATCATGATGATGACGGCCATCAGCCCGGGGATGATGAAGATCCTGCTCTCGAAGTTGGGGTTGAACCAGGGCCGCGGCCTGAAGTCGACGGCTGCCGGGAGCGCGCCGCCCGAGCGCGCGAGGGCGTCGACGAGCAGCTCCCGGTTGTAGCGCTCCACGACGCTCGAGACGTAGCCCCGCACGATGGTGGCGGTGTTCGAGTCGCTCCCGTCGATGAGGAATTGGACGGGGGCCCGCCGGTCCGCCTCGACGGCCTGCGAGAAGTCCTTCGGGATGACCATCGCGAAGTACGCGTCGCCGTGGTCGATCGCCCGGAGGAGGGCGGGGTAGTTGTCGTGGAAGCCGGCCATCCGGAAGTAGCGCGAGTCCCTGAAGCCGAGCAGGAAATCCCTGGCGACCTGCGAGTTGTCCCGGTCCCACACGACCATCGGCACGTCGTCCACGTCGAGCGTCAGGGCGTAGCCGAAGAGGACGAGGAGCATCACCGGGATGCCGATCGCCATCGCCAGGCTCCGCGGGTCGCGCAGGATCTGGATGAACTCCTTGCGCGAGATCGCCCGCACCCTCCTGAGGTTCACGCGCCCCTCCTGTCCTCGCCCTGCTCGGCGTCGTAGCGCTCGATGAGGGAGACGAAGACATCCTCGAGCGAGGGGACTATCGTGCGCACCGAGGCGCCGCCCACCCCCGCGGCCGCGAAGAGCGCCTCGATGCGCGGCCCGACCAGTCCGGCGTCGTCGGCCACCGCGTGTATGCCCGAGCCGAAGAGGGCGGTCTCCTTGACCCCGTCGACGCCCTTGATGCGCACGGCCCACTCCTCCGCCTCGGGGACGGCGATCTCCATCACGTCGTCCTCCATACATCGCGTCTTCATCTCGTCCGGCGTCCCCATCGCGATGAGGGAGCCGCGGTAGATGAGCGCCATCCGGTCGCAGTTCTCCGCCTCGTCCATATAGTGGGTCGTGACGAAGACCGTCACCCCGTCGGCGGCCATCGCCTTGATCGTCCCCCAGAAACTCGCCCGCGTGATCGGGTCCACCCCCGAGGTGGGCTCGTCGAGGAAGATGATGCGGGGGCGGTGGATGATGGCGCAGCCGAGCGCCAGCCGCTGCTTCCAGCCGCCCGAGAGGTGCCGGGTGAGCCGCGTCCTGAACTCCTCGATGCCCGCCGTCCTGACGATCTCCTCGGCGCGCGCCGCCTTCTCCGCCGGGGGGATGCGGTAGATGCCGCTGTAGAAGTCGATGTTCTCGTCGACGGTGAGGTCGTCGTAGAGGGAGAACTTCTGGGACATATAGCCGATGTGCTGCTTGATGCGCCGCTGCTCCTTGAAGATGTCGAAGCCCGCCACCGTCCCCGCGCCCGCGGTGGGCGGGAGGATGCCGCAGAGCATCCGGATGGTGGTGGACTTCCCCGCGCCGTTGGGGCCGAGGAAGCCGAAGATCTCGCCGCTCCGCACCTGGAAGTTGACGCGGTTGACGGCGACGAAGGAGCCGAACCTCTTCTCTAGGTCGCGCACCTCGACGGCGACGGCGGCGGTCATAGTGGGCACCCGGGTGGGCCGTCGTAATCCCAAATCCCGAATCCCAAATCCCACAAGATCGGATTCCGGAGCGTACTGGCTCCGCCCGTGGCCCTTGCTCGCGCATCGCTATGTCGGGGCGTGGGCTGCGGAATGTGGGATCTTGAATCCACCCGCCCTCCGCGGCGCCGGCGGTGCACATCTCTTTGGGATTTGGGATTCGGGATTCGGGATTTCATCCGGCCTGCTCGCCGATGATCCGCACGAATGCATCCTCGAGCGTCGGGACTCCGCACTCGCGCTTGATCGCGTCGGGAAAGTCGCAGCGGAGGAGCCGGCCCTTGTGGATGAGGCCGACCCGCCGGCACCGCTCCGCCTCGTCGAGGTAGGAGGTGGAGAAGAGGATGCTCACCCGATCCCTGACGAGGCCGTAGAGGATCTGCCAGAAATCGCGCCGGGAGACCGGGTCGACGCCGTTCGTCGGCTCGTCGAGGAAGAGCACCCTCGGCGTGTGGATGAGTGCGCAGGCGAGACCGAGCTTCTGCTTCATCCCCCCCGAGAGCTTGCCCGCCAGCCGCTTCCTGAACGGGGCGAGGCCGCTGAACCCCAGCAGCCGCTCGACCTTCTCCGCCCGCTCCCGGCGGGGGACACAGTACACCTCGGCGTAGAAGTCGATGTTCTCCATCACGGTCAGGTCCTCGTAGAGCCCGAACCGCTGGGACATATAGGCGATATCCGCCTTCAGCGCCTCCGCATCGCGGCTGACGTGCCGGCCGCAGATCCACCCGTCGCCGGCGGTCGGGTCGAGGATGCCGGTGAGGAGCCGCATCGTGGTGGTTTTCCCCGCGCCGTCGGGGCCGACGAGGCCGAATATCTCGCCCTCCTCGACGGAGAAGGTCAGGTCGTCGACGACGACGGTGTCGCCGAACCTGCGTGTCAGGCCGCGGACGGTGATGGGATGCACGTTCGATCCATGGTCGATGGCTCGGGGGCCATGGCGGGCCGACGGCGCGGGAACGGCCGGCCGCGGATCGAGGACTAGTCGATCCTGATGTAGGCGTCCGCCGGCATCCCCGGCTTGAGTTCGAGACTCTTGTTGTCCACCCGCACCTTGATGCGGTAGACCAGCTTGACGCGCTCCGTCGTGGTCTGGATGTATTTCGGGGTGAACTCCGCCTCCTGGGAGATGAAGGAGACCCGTCCCGGGTACCGCTTCCCGCGGAACGTGTCGGTCTCGACGTGCGCCTCCTGGTTCAGCTTCACCCTGCCGAGGTCGGTCTCGTTCACGTACGCCGTGAGCCAGAGGTTGTTCAGGTCGATCGAGGTGAACACCGGCGCCCCGGGCTGGACCACCTCCCCCGGCAGGGCGCTCTTCAGCAGCACGAAGCCGTTCAGCGGCGAATCTAGGTTCGCGTAGCCGAGCCGGGTCTCTTCGAGCGCGAGCTGCGCCTTGAGCTGCGCGACGTTCGCCCGCGTCGAGTCGGCCTTGGTTTTGGCCTCGTCCCGCTTTTGGGCCGATACGGCGCCCGCCTGGAACAAATTCTCGAGACGCGCGTAGTCGACATCGGCGAGCTCCGCCCGGTACTGTTCCGCCCGGAGCGACGCCGCCGCCTCGTCCCGGATCTTCGAGAGCTCGTCGGTGTCGAGCCGCGCGACGATGTCGCCCCGCGAGATCACGCGCCCCTCGTCCGTCAAAAGCTCGACGATCCTCCCGCCGACCCTGAACGAGATGCGCACATTGTCGCCCTCGATGGTGCCCGAGACCTTGAGCGTCCCCGCGCGGATCCGCTCCGCGCGCCGGACGATGCAGACGAGCGCGACGACCGCACATACGACCGCGACGACGGCTGCGGCCGCCACGCGGCGATGCGCCCGCGCGAAGGCGGCGGCGTCCCTGAGCAGCTTCAGCATCCTGTCGCGCATTCGATCCCTCCTCGGTCCGCTGTCCGCCCCGCCTCGCGCCTACGGTCCCGCCGCGCTCTCCCCCATCGCCCTGTCAAGGGCGGCGCGCGCCATCAGGTACTCGTAGATCCCCGAGGCGTAGTACTGCTGCGCCTGGCTCAGGGAGACGAGCGAGTCCAGGACGTCGAGGTTGGTTCCGACGCCGTTGTCGTACGCCACCTCGGAGATCCGCAGCGCCTCCCGGGCCTCGTCGACGTTGTCGCGCTGCGACTCGATGATCGCCGAGGCCTGGCGCAGATCGAGGCAGGCGCGCCGCACGGCGACCGCCGTTTCCTCCTCCGTGTTCTCCCTGGAGAGGCCCGCCCGCGCGTACCGGGCCCACGCCGCGTCCACCCTCGACTTCGTGTAGAAACCGTCGAAGATCGGCACGCCCACGGTCACCCCCGCATTCCAGAGGTTATGTTGGGAGTTGAACAGGTCCCCGGCCTTGTCGGACTGGAAGAAGGTGTCCAGGACGGCGTCGACCCGGGGCAGGCGCGTCGCCCGTGCCTGCCGGATCGCCCACGCCTCCATATCCACCCCGAGCGCCTTGAGGACCATCTCGGGCCTGCGGGCCAGCGCCCGGGCGAGGAACCTCTCCTCGTCGATGGCGATCGAGGCGTGCTCGAGCCGCCCCGTCAGGACGACGCGGTCCCCCATCCGGAGACTGAGGAGTTTTTTCAGGTCCGCGTCGGTCAGATCGACGCTGTTCCGCGCCGTGACGACCTGGGGGAGGAGCAGGGAGACGTGGACCTTCGACTGGAGCAGATCGAACCGCGAGGAGGTGCCCTGTTCAAACTTGCGTGCCACGACCGCATAGTGCGCCTGCGCCTGGGCGAGGAGGTTTTCGGCGATGCAGACGTTCTCGTGGGCGAGGAGGAGGCCGTGGTAGAGCCGTTTCGCCTCGAACTCCACGTCGAGTTTCAGCGCCCGCAGCGTCTCCTCCCGGACCCGTATCTCCAGATCGGCCTTCTTCAAAGCGGCATAGTCCCCCCCGCCGCGGTAGATCGACTGGGCGACCGTGCCACCCGCCCGGAGGGTGTTCTTGTAGCCGGTGAAGACCCCGATATCCTTGTCGGAGTCGGCCGCAAACGAAGCGTCCCCGTTTTCGAAAAGCGTCGCGCTGTTGCGGGTGTAGCCCCCGTCGATGTCCAGACGCGGGAGGAACGGGGTCACGGCGCCGAGCCGGTCGGCCCGGGCAGCCCGGATCTCCTTGGCCTGCATCTGGAGTTCCTTGTTGTTCAGGTGGGCGCGCTCGATCGTCTCGCGGAGGGACAGCGAGAGCGACGCCGGGAGGGTGGACTCCGCCGCCCGGCAGGGGATGCCCGCCGCGGACAGGAAGGTCAGCGCGACGACAGCCGTATTCGCGGCCCTCATCTCCTCTCCGCCCGCCGGGCGACGCCGGCCGCCCCTGCCACCGCCATCCTGTAGAGCAGACCGGCGGTCGGGTTCCGGTGCCGGATGTACAGGTTGAGCGGCATGAGCGTCCCCCCGAGGCGCAGCTTCGGGCCGTAGCCGTTCTGCCCGGTCTGGTAGCGCCGCACGCCGTGCTCGAGACACCATTCGATATTGCAGAACCATGATACGAAGTAGAGGTTGTGCAGGCGGGAGATCTCGTAGTCGAAGCCGATGTACTTGTCGAGGAGCAGGTCCTTGTGGACGAGGCAGAGATTGAAGGCGGCGAGCCTCCCGTCCGCGCGGTAGAGGAAGAAGAGGAGGCGCGGCTTCATCTGGGCTCCCGCGTGGAGGAAGAACTCCTTCGTCAGCCGGCCGAAACGCGCGCCGCCGGCCCCGCAGGTGTTCATGTAGAGGCGATGCACCTCGTCCGCGATCGGGGCGACATCGTCCGCGATCTCGACCCGCACGCGCGCCTCGGCGAGCGCCTTCCGGACCTTCCGGCGGACATCCTTCCGCGTCGAACGGGAGAGGGCGCGCAGGTACCCGTCGAAGGTGGGGCTCTGAAGGTCGGTGACGACGGTGGGCAGACCGCGCACCTTCGCGAACCCGCGACGCCGCAGCGGTTCGAGGAGCACGGAGTCGCACTCCCTGAAGTCCTTGAAGACGATGCACGGGAGATTGCGCGCCCGGGAGAAGCCGTCCAGGGCGCGGAGGAGCTCCTCGACGAGGGCGCCGGGGTCGTCCGCGCCGGGCCGCACGCCGATAACGCCATACTCGCTGAACGGCGATCCGCAGTAGAGCGTCCGCGTGGAGAGAATGCGCGGGAACGCCTTGCGGAGGCGGCGGAGGAGACGCCCGGCGACGCCGTGGAACCCGGCCTCGAGGGGACAGTCGGAGACGAAGAGCGGCGCGATGAGGAGCACGCGGCTTCGGTCGAAGATCGCCGCGTAGAAAAAGGAGAAGCCGGGGGGGTTCGAGAGTTCGAGGGTGCGGTAGAAGTCGTACCCCTCCGGGATGTCGCCGAAAACGGCATCCCACTCGAGGCGCGGGATCCTCTCGACCGAGTCCACGATCTCGTAGCTGAGGGTCCGGGGTTCCATAGCGGAATGTGCCGTAGTATAGCACAACCAGGCGCGGGCGAAACCCGGCATTGTACGCCCCCCCGCGCCCGCCGAGGGGGCGATTGAGGTTGCGTCCGGGGATAGGCGGGGGTACACTGTGGCCGGATCGCGGTTCGTACCGACGCGGGAACCAATGGGGCTGAAAGCGCAGTGAAGATCGTATTCATCGAACCACGCTCGTCGGGGGCGAACGTCTACAGCAAGATCCCGATGCCGCTCCTGGGCCCCGTCTACCTCGGGACGATACTCCGTGACCGCGGCCACGAGGTCGTGATCCACCACGAGGATTTCCACGCCCCGGACTATTCCCGCCTCGACGCGGACCTGGTCTGCATCTCCATCCTCACCGCCACCGCCCCGCGAGGCTACGAGATCGCGGACAGCTTCCCGCGCGAGAAGGTGATCATCGGCGGGGTCCACGCGAGTCTGATGCCCGAGGAGGCGCTTCTCCACGCGCGGCAGGTCGTCGTCGGCGAGGCGGAGGAGGTGATCGCCGACATCGTCGAGGGGAAGAACCGGGAGCCGATCGTCCGCGGGAGGCCGGTGGAAAACCTCGATGCGCTGCCGTTCCCCGACTTCACCCTCGTGAACGGATTCAGATCCAGGATACCCATCGTCCCCGTCTCGACCTCGCGAGGGTGCCCCTTCGACTGCAGCTTCTGTTCCGTGACGAAGATCTTCGGCCGGCGCTACCGGTTCCGGAGCGCGGGAAACGTGATGGCGGAGCTCACGGCCCGCGGGAAGCAGAAGTACTTCTTCTGCGACGACAACTTCACCGCGAACCCCGCGCGCACGCGGACCCTGCTGACGATGATCGAGGAGGCGGGGATCAGGGGTTGGATCTGCCAGATCCGGTGCGAGGTCGCGCGCGACAAGGAACTCCTGGACGCGATGGCGCGCGCCGGCTGCAGGATCGTCTGCATCGGGTTCGAATCGGTGAACCAGAAGACGCTCAGCTCATACGGGAAACGCCAGTCCGTGAGCCAGATCGTGCACGCGATCCGCTCGATCCACCGGAAGGGGATCCTGATCCACGGGATGTTCGTGCTCGGGGGGGAAGACGACAACGCAAAGACCGTCTGGGACACGGTCCGCTTCGCGCTCCGCGAAAAGCTCGACACGCTCCAGATCTCGATCCTCACCCCGTTCCCGGGGACGCGCGTCTACGAGCTGCTGGAGGCGCAGAAGAGGATCTTCACGAAGGACTGGACGCTCTACGACGGGCATCACATCGTCTTCACCCCGAAGCTCCTCTCGGCAAAGGAGCTCCAGGTGGCCGTGCTGAAGGCCTACATGCGGTACTACTCGCTCACCAGGACGTTCTTCTCCCTGCTGAGGTGCAGGTTCCGCGACGTCTTCTTCCGCTTCATGGGCTTCATGATCCTGCGCAAGTGGCGCGCGCACAACCGCAGGATGTCCTGGATCGCCGACGCATGACGGCGTCCCCACCCTCTACTTGTGCTTGTGCTTCGGGGCGTCGTGGTGCTTCGAGCCGCTTTGGTGCTTCGGGGCATCGTGGTGCTTCGGGGCGTCGTGATGCTTCGGGGCATCGTGGTGCTTCGAGCCGCTTTGATGCTTCGGGGCGTCCTTGTGTTTGACCTCCCTGTCCCGGTAGATGATCTTCTCCCGCTCGATCACCCTCTCCCGCCGCGGATACTCGTACTCGCGGATGACCTCCCTGTCGCCCATTCCCCAGACGGGGCCGGCGAGGGCGATCGCCGCCGCGCACACGGCGCACATACGACAAACGGTTTTCATCTGCCTCCTCGCGGTACGAGGCCCGCAGCGGTGCGCCGCGGGCCTCGGATGGAAAAGAATGGTGGAGGTGGCGGGAATCGAACCCGCGTCCTGATGGACACACGCGACAGCATCTACGTGCGTAGCCCCTGCTTTGAATTCGCCGCCCTGGCCTCCCGAAGGGGCCGGATGCCCGGGCCGCTATCCCCTGCAGAACGATGGGCACGACCCCCAGGGAACAAGGTCCGTGTCCAGCCTGCTTCCGGCGTCCTTCCCGTCACCGCAGGCGGGTTTCAGGAGGACGTGACCGCGTGATTTACGCGGCCAGTGCTAACTGCTCGTTCGCAGTTATGATTGTGCCAGGTGTTTTAAGAGGCCTCCTGACAACCTCTGCACGCAGCTGAAGCACACGTACACCAGTCGAAACCGATCACCCCCCTTTCGTTGGTCCGAAATATAGTATATCCCACCCGCCTCCCGGAATCAAGCCCCGGGGGGCGTCCCCGGGCCCGCTTGAGGCGGAGCCGCCGCATCGTTCACGCCCTTTCGTCACTCCCCCATCACCTGCACCACTAGCCTTCGCCTGCGCGGCCGATTGTCGAACTCCGCCAGCACAATCTGCTGCCATCTCCCCAACGTCAGTTCGCCTCCCTCGAACGGCACGACAAGCGAGGGCCCCTGCAGCGCCGCGCGCAGATGGCTGAAACCGTTCGCGTCCCCCCACGTCTCGTCATGCGCGTAACGCCTGTTGCGGGGAACCAGCCTCGCGTAGAGTTCCGTGATATCCTGGACCATCCCGGGTTCGTACTCGAATGTCGTGACCGCGGCGGTGGACCCCGCGACAAAGACCGTGACGATCCCCGTCTTCAGCTTCGTCGCCTCGAGGATCCGCGCGACCTCCCCCGTGATATCGCGCAGGTCCCCGTCCCCCTTCGTCTCGATCTCGATCTTCCCGTTCACAATCCTCATCGTCCCCCCTTGGGGTCAGGTCCTTATTTATTATATTGCCGGACTAAAATAATAAATAAGGACCTGACCCCATTGCTGAAAGGAGCGCCGGGAGCACCTCGCCCGATCGGCCGCGGATGGCCCAGTCGACCGCATGCGTCGCCGGCGTCGGATCCCGGTTGATCTCGACCGTTTTGGCGCCGCGAGCGAGCGCAATCTCCATGAAGCCCGCCGCGGGCTGGACGACGGCGCTCGTCCCCACGGAGAAGAAGAGGTCGCAGGAGCGAAGCGCTGTATCTGCCGCCTCGACCGCCTCCTCCGGCAGCCGCTCGCCGAACCAGACCACCGCGGGGCGCCGCACCCCTCCGCATTCGCACCGGGGGGGGTAGCGGTTGAACGCCCCTTCCCGCTCCTCGCGCTCCATCCCGCAGCGCAGGCAGCGCCACCGCCGTATCGAGCCGTGGAGTTCGACGACGCGCCGGCTCCCCGCCGCCTGGTGCAGGCCGTCGACGTTCTGGGTCAAAAGCGCGAACCGCCCCCCCCGCTCCTCGATCAGCCGTTCCATTCCCGCCAGCGCCGCGTGACCGGGATTCGGACGGCACGAGGCGCATTGCAGGCGCCGTTCGTCGTACCAACGCGACACGACACGCGGACGCCTCGCGAACGCCTCGGGCGTGGCGAGCTCCATCGGGTCGAACTTTTCCCAGAGCCCCTCCATCGCGTCGCGGAAGGTGGGGATCCCGCTCTCCGCCGAGACGCCGGCGCCCGTAAGAACGACGACGGACGCCGCCTCCCGGAGCGCCGCCGCGACCGCGTCGAGCGTTTTCCCGCCCATCGGCAGATCCCCGCGCGCACGGCCGCCGCGCCCCGCCCCCCTCATTTGGGAAACGGCCGCTCCTCCCCGCGGGCGGCCGCCTTGACCCACGCGGCAATCCGGTCGAGCACGGGCCCCTCGACCGTCCTCCGGCGCTGGAGGTACTCCTCGGGGGTGCTCATCCCCTCCCCCGAGACGAACAGGTGATTGCACTCAGGGTACCAATCGAACTGCGCGTTCTGCCGCCCCTCGAGCGCCTTCTTCCACCTATCGAAATCCGCGGCGGTCACGTGGTAATCCCTCCCGCCCTGGAGGACCAGGATCGGGATATTCAATCTCCTCGCCTCCCTCGGGGGATCGTAGCCGCGGAGACCGAGCCAGTATGAGGCGGGGAGCCCCTGGGGCAGGTCGGCGGAAGAGGTCGTATCCGAGAGCGATGCGTCCTTCACCTTCGCGACCTGCTCCCGGAGCCCCTCCAACGCGGCTCTGTCGCCCGGTGACGGGTCATCCCCCCCCAGGGAGAGAAGGTACTCCGCGCGGGAGAGCAGCACCTCCTCGATCGGCCTGCTCGCGCCCGCGAAGACGATAATCCCCGCGACCTTCTCGTCGCGCGCGGCGATCCTCGGGGCGAGCGTCCCCCCGAAACAGTGCCCGAGCAGGTATATCTTCTTCGGGTCGATCCCGGGCGTTTCGCGCAGGAGCTTCACCGCCGCGAGGGCGTCATCCACCGTTTCCTCATCCGCGGTGAGACGTTCCCGGTCGATCGTGCGCCGGTGCTCCTTCGTCCTCTTCTCGTAGCGGAGGACCGCGATGCCCCGCGAGGCGAGCCCCCACGCGAGGTCGCGAAACGGCCTGTTGGGACCGAAGCTTTCGTCGCGGTTGTGCGGCCCCCACCCGTGCACGAGCACCACGGCGCAGCACGGCTCCTCCTTCGCGGGGAGGGTGAGCGTCCCGGGAAGGGCCCACTGCCCCGCCCCGACCGTCACCTCCTTCTCGCGGAACAAGGCGGGCATCGAAATCGAACGCTCCGCCGCGGTCGGAGACGCGTTTGGCTTCGGCTGCTGCGCCTGCAACGGCGCGCTGCAGAGGAGGGAGACGCACAGCAGACGCATCATCGGTCGTTTCATGCTCGATGCCTCCGGTATCCGCCCGCCGCGATCAGGCCCGCCGGCGGGGGGCGAACCGTGCGGTCACACCCAGCGTTTGAAATAAAACGGGCTCGCCGTGTCCTCGTTCAGGCGCGCGAGCACCTCGATGAACCAGAGATCGAGCGCCGCCTCGTGGAGGTCGAGCCGGGGAAACGGGTTGTGTGAGTCGCCCGCGAGCGCGCGGCCGACCCTGTCGAGCGCGGCGAGGGCGAGCTCGGGCGGATCGACCCGCCGCACTCCCTCGCGCCGCATCAGGGCGTCGAAGAGGCGCGGCATCAGGATCCCCCCGGGGACGAGGGAGAGGGCGCGCGTCTGCATCACCGGCAAAAACAGGTCGACGGCGATCTTGTTCGTCCCGATCGCCGCGCGCGTCGCCTCCCGGAGTATCTCCTTGGGGATGTAGAGACTCGTCGAGTAGGGCCCCTGGCGGCCGTAGTCGGGGCTCGCGGGATCGCGGCTGGTGCGGTCGAGGCTTCCCCGCCAGTCGCAGAACAGCGTCGCCTCGACGCCCACCCCCGCCCGCTCAAGCGCCGCGGGGAACCCGGCGGCGAGACGCCCCATCGGCCCGTGCGTCGCCTCGATCGCCCTTTCATCGAGAGGAAGGAGCCGCCACTGAAAAAGCCCCTCCTCGTCGATGTCCTTCACGTACACGGGAGGGGAACCGGGCATGAGTCCAGAGTGCGCCGCCGCGACGGCGTTCAGGTAGACGACCCGCGACGCCCCCGCCTCGCGGAGCGCCGCGACTATCCGCTCGAACTTCTTCCCCTCCACGGCGAGCCCGTAGTTGATCCAGTGGAAACGCGTCCCCATCCCGGCTCGCGCCGCCGCCTCCGCTGTCAGGATTCCCGTCTCGTAGGCGATCGACCGGGACGGGTCCCGCGAGACGATCGTGAGGCTCCCCTCCTCGCCGAGACGCTCCAAGAGCGCCTGCGCGACGCAGCCGCCGAACCCGGAGCCGGTGCCGCCGGCGACAAGAAAATGGCGTCCGCGGACCCAGTCGAGACGGAATCCGGAACAGGCGGCCTGCGCCGCCCGTATCTGCTCGAGGATCTTCGCCGCCTCCGCGGGGTAAACCGCCGCCTCCTCCTGCGTCGGCATGTCGATCGAAGGGCTGCCGGGTTTCACCCGGAGCCCGGGCTGGGGAATCGCGAACGGACTCGTCATCACGCTCCTCGCTTTCGCATGGATCACGGCCCTGTCCGGCCGACTCTGTTCGCCCTTGACGCACTACGCTCCGCGGGAAACGCCCCGGCGCCTCGCCCGCATCATCCCGTTGCGAAGATTCCCGGGCGAAAGATTGTGCACAGTTCCCGGCCCGTGCTCGAACAGGCGACGGAACCGCGCGTCCCGCGCGATTCCACAAACACGGCGTCCGGGTGCCGCATCGCCCCCCCACGGCACCGCGACGAGGAGGCGCCGGATGAGCCTTTCGGCCGCGAGCGCCTTGTCGGCCTCGCGTGGGGCGAGGATGAGAAGACGGTCCTTCGCCCCGATCGGGCGGAGGGCGCCGGGCGCCGGGGGCACCGGTGCGGGCTGCCGGATTTGGAGGAGGATGCACACGGCGACGGCCGCCGCGGGCCCGATGCCCGCCGCGACCCACCGGACGCGCGGCCCCCTGGCGATCATCGCATCCTCCTCCCGAGCGCGTGCACGATGATACCCCGCGCGCGGCGCCCGTGTCCACCCCCAACGCCCGCACGCATCCGCACCGCCGCCGCGAGGGGCGCCGCGGACGGGGGCGTACCGTCGACCCCCTCAGGCGATCGACCAGCGTGCGCCCCGCTGCGCCACCAGGCCGTCGCGCCTGAGCCCTCCGAGGATTTTTTTCACCCGCGGAACGTCCTCGCCGAGGCGGACGGCGAGGAGGCGCGCGACCGCCGCCCCCTCCGCCAGCATCAGGCGGAGCAGACGCCCCCGCAGTTCCCGGTCGGATCCCGCGAAGGGTGGCTGCCCCCGGTGGTGCGCGCTCCGCCGCGCCGGGTTGCCGTGCCGTCTCTTGAGCATCGCCCCGTAGTCCATGAGGGCGTTGTACCATTCCCGCGGGTTCCGCCTGTCGAGCGTTTGCCTGACGAGGGGCAGCAGCTCGCGGTCGGCCACGGTCCGCCGCGCCGGAAAGAATTCGTGTATGAACGCCGCCCTGATATTCGTCTCCACGAACACGACGGGGGCGTTGAAGGCGAACGCCGCGATCGAGGCGGCGGTCGCCCGCCCGATCCCGGGGAGGAGGCGCAACTCCTCCGGGGAAGGCGGCAGCGCGCCGCCGGGCCCCGCGACGATGCGCGCGGCGGTCTCCTTCAGGGCGAGGGCGCGCCGGTTGTACCCGAGACCGCTCCAGGCCGCGAGCAGCCGCCGCAGAGGGGCGCGCGCGAGCGAGGGGAAGTCGGGAAAGGAGGCAATGAAGCCGGGGAACCTCTCCGCGACGCGGTCGACCTGCGTCTGCTGAAGCATCACCTCCGACACGAGCACCCGATACGGGAGGGGCGCGTCGCGCCAGGGGAACAGACGCCCATGCCGCGCGTAGTGGCGGCGGACGCGCCGCCTGAAGGCGCGTACCTGGGCCGGGGAAAGGCCCCGCATCTTCGTCGCCACCATCACGCACCCGGGGTGAGGACGATCCGGCCGCGCACCTCCCCGCGACGGAGACGGCCGAAGATATCGTTCACGGCCTCGATCGGCGCGGTCTCGACGGCGCAGCGCACCTTCCCCTCCGCGGCGAACCTGAGGGCCTCACGCAGGTCCTTCCGCGTACCCACGATCGATCCCCTGACCGTGAGGCGCTTCAGCACGATATCGAAGATCGGGAGCGGGAACTCGCCCGGGGGCAACCCCACGAGCACGCAGGTCCCGCCCTTCCTGAGCATCCCCACCCCCTGGCGGAACGCCGGCGGCGACACGGCGGTGATGAGCACCCCGTGCGCCCCTCCGGTCAGCGCCTGGATCTCCTCAACCGCCTCCCCGCGCCGCGCGTCGACGGCGACCTCGGCCCCGAGTTCCCGTGCGAGGGCGAGCTTCTCGTCCGCGATATCCACCGCCGCCACGTGCAACCCCATTGCCCGCGCGTACTGGACCGCGAGGTGGCCGAGGCCGCCGATGCCCGATATCACGACCCACTCCCCCGGCCGCGCCTCCGTCTCCTTGAGCCCCTTGTAGGTCGTCACCCCCGCGCAGAGGATCGGCGCGGCCTGGACGAGATCGAGCGCCGTCGGCAGGGGGCACGCGTAGGCCGCGGGGGCGACAAGGTACTCCGCGTAGGCGCCGTTGACGGAGTAGCCGGTGTTCTTTTGAGACTCGCAGAGCGTCTCCCAGCCGGTCAGGCAGTAGTCGCACGCCCCGCAGGCGCGGTAAAGCCAGGGGACGCCGACCCGCGTGCCGACCGACGGACACTTCACCCCGTGCCCGAGCGCGGCCACGGTCCCCGTCCCCTCGTGCCCCGGGATGAACGGGAGCGACGGCTTCACCGGCCAGTCCCCGTCGGCGGCGTGCAAATCCGTGTGGCAGACCCCGCTCGCGACGACACGGATGAGCAGCTCCCCCGGCCCCGGCGAGGGAACCGGGACCTCCTCGATCGAGAGCGGCTTCCCGAACTCGCGCACCAGCGCCGCCCGCATGGTTTTCTTCATCCGTTCCCCCCTGTCCCACGCGGCGGCAGTGCGCCGCGGGCAAACTTCCGTCGGTCAGCGGATGCCGACGGTCTCGTGGAATTCCGGCTGATCCTTCGCGATCTTCCGCAGCATGACACCCGCCATCGTCTGCGACGGTTTGATGCGGAGGGACTCCCTCAGCGTATCGCGCGCCAGGAGGAGATCGCGCGTCCGGGCAGGGTCGGCCTGATACCTGTGCAGGTACGCATCCGCGAGGGAATTCAACACCTTGTAGTTGGACGGATCCTGCGCAACAAGCTCCCGGTAAACGTCGATTCCCTCGTCTATCTTCCCGTCCAACACCAGGATCGTCGCAAGATTGTGTTTCGCCGCGGAGCAGCCGGGGTCGAGCTTGAGTGCCCTGAGATAGGAAAGCCCGGCGGGGCCGACGCGCTGTCCCTGCCACTGGATGTTGCCGAGATTGACGTGCGGTTCCGGGAGCGTCGGATCCGACGCGATCGCATCGTTGAGATACTGCTCGATTGCCTCAGCGGGCGCGAGACCGCCGAGGTAGAGCATTACGGCGTAGTTGTTAAGCGCCTGGGCCCTTGAGGATCCATTGCTCTCCAAGGAGAGCAACGTAGTAAAGATGTCGTTGAGTTCCTTAAGCTCGCCGAATGACTTACGCGTGTGCAGGTACGGGTAGGCCTCCCATCTCTCCCTGTTCTGCAGGATGCGGGCCAGCGCCAAAGTCTGAAGGGCAGGTATATTGGCGGGATCGGGGATAAGCGCCCGACGGCAGGCATCGACCGCGGCCTCGTACTCGCCCGCCTGCAGACGCAGAGCCCCCGCTCGGAGGTCCGCATCCTCGCCGGATGAGGTCGTCCCCGCTCCGTCGGCTGCACCGATCCCGCCCGTCTGCTCCTTGATCGTCTTCATGACAAGGGGGCTCTGAAGCTCCCCCCCAACCCTGAACACGCCCCCGGTGCCGCCGTCCACCTTTTGGAGATCCACCCGCCAGTTTCCGTCCTCCACCGTGACCAGGAGAAAATGGTAAATCCCGCCGTCATCCTCCAGAAAGAGCGGCCCCCCCCCGCCGCCGGTGACGTAGTAGCGAATACCATCGTGCTCCTCGGCGCGATAGAGATGCTCGTGCCCCGAAAATACGCCCGCGACGCCGTGGCGCAGCAGCAGGGAGTGCAGACGCCGGGAATCCGCGATGGGTTCCCTGGAAAAGACCGGGTGGTGCAGGCAGACGAAGATCGGCTTCTTGTCCTTGTTCTCCGCGAGCATCTTCGACAGCCACTGAAACTGCTCTTCGGAAAGGACCCCATGCCGATCCGGATCGAGCATGCTCGTATTGAGAAGGACGAAATACGCACCCTTGTGATGGAACGACTGATAGAACGGCTGCCCCAGCATCCTTGACAGGTCGCCCCTCCCCTGGGGAACGCTCATGTCGTGATTCCCGAACGCGATATAGCACGGGACCTTCAGCTTCCTGGAGGAGTCGATAAACTCGGTAAGCTGCCGCTTGAACGTGCCGAGATTGCAGTACCCCTCGACCACATCCCCGACATGAAGCACGAAATCGACGCCAAGTTTGTTAACCCGGTCCAGGATCATCCCATAGACCTTGTTGGGAAGGGCGTAGGCGTTATGCGGCTGGCTATCCCCCACCACGGCGAAGCGGAACGACTCCCCGCCGGGCGGGGACACGCCGGCCGCCCCCCCCTGCGGGGAGGCGGGCCCGGCGCAGAGGACAGCGCAGAGCGCGCCCGCGAGCCCGAGCGTATGACGGCGCATCAGCCCCCCCGCGGCCACGGCTTCCCCTCCCAGAGGGTGTCGAAGTACCGGATGAAATAGTCGCGCGCGTACGGATCCGTGAGCAGCACGCCGCATTCGTTCCTGCGGTCCATCGCGTCGCGTCCCCAGTTGTACGACCCGACGACCGCCGCGTCGTCGGCGATGATGAGCTTGGCGTGGCTCGTGACCCGCTCGTCGTCCCAGCGGACCTCCACCCCCTGAGACTCGAGGTACGCCTTCGTCCGCTCGTTCACCTCGTTGATCCCCTCGTTGTAGTCGCTCCGGTCGAGGAGGACCCGCACCCCGACGCCGCGCCTCCGCGCCGCGACGAGCGCCTCCACAAGCCGGTTGACGCTCGACCCGGCGTTCCCCGCACGGTAGCTGATTCCGTACATCAGGACGCGGATCGACTCCTTGGCCCCGTCGAAGAGCGGGAGGACCTGCCCGAGGAACGAACGGTTGGTGAAGGCGGTGACCGTCCCCGCGGCGAGCGGGGGGAGGTCCGGCTCCTCCGCGGAGTCCGCCCAGAGCCTCTCGAAGTAGTCCTGGAAGTACCCCGCGACGGCCGTGTCGCGGATCAGCACGTTCGTCTCGTTGTTGCGCGCCATCGAGTTGTGCGTGAGGTTGGTCGAGCCGAGCAGCACCGCCGCCCCGTCCGCAATGAACAACTTGTTGTGCGTCATCTTCTCCGGCGTGTCGAGCTTGGCGTCCACGCCGAATTTCTCCACGAGGAACTCCACGCTCCGGGGGTTGAAGGAGATATGGTCCTCGATCAGGCCCCGCACCCGCACGCCCCGCCTCCCGGCGTCACGGAGCGCCTCCTGGATTTTCCCGACCGTCTCGGGGGTGTAGTGCCACTCGAGCTGGATGAACTCCACCGTTTTCTGCGCCCCCTCGATCATCTGCATCAGCGTGGGGAAGTAGTCCCGGTTCACGACCGGCACGACCGCCCCGCGCGGCGCCGCCGCCGGGGTGGGCGCGCCGCACCCGCACAGGCACACGAGCAGTGCCGCGATCGCCGTCCACCCTCTCATCGTCCCTCCCTGGCCCAATGCCGTCACGGGCCGTCTCAAACCCCGGCGCAGACCCCCGGGGGGCGTCGTGCCGCGGAATGATCGCTACCGCTGCAGCATCAGGCGGCCCCGGGGCATCCTCCCGCCCGGCCCGCCCGGCGGCGCCTCCCCGATCTCCTCGATCCGCTGGACGATGAAGCCGTAGAGCTCGGAGCCCTTCACCGACCGCTTCACCGTCCGCCGCTCGCCCTTGATCTTCGTTTCGAGCCTGAACTTCTTGAGATGGCCGGTCAGGGTCACCTCCTGGCCCCGGCGAAGCCCCCCGAGCAGCTCCGCGTTCCTGTCGTTCTTCTCCGCGTAGCATGCGATCTCGGCGAGCGGCATCGCGGCGAATTTGATCTTCGTGGACGCCTTCAGATTCGCCTCCGCCTCCCAGCCGCGGAAGACGTTGTTGATCTTCCCGAACCTGACCGTGATCGTCACCGTCCTGCCGACGAACCCTCTCGGGTTCGCCACGAGGCCGGCCGGGTCCGTCTCCTCAGCCCCCCGCGCGCCGCCGCCGGTCGCCAAAATGGCGGCAGCGCACGCCGCATACACCGCCCCTCGCATCCCGCACCTCCCACATGGGTCCTCATCGGCCCCCGCCGTCCCGTTCGATCGAATCGACGACGAATCCGTACCGCACCCGCCCGCGCTCCTCGCGCTCGGTCTTGATCCACCTGCCGGTCGCCTTCGATCTCCTGGTGACGGACACCTTCCTCGACGTCCGGTACCTTTTCACCGCGCCGACGAGCACGATCCGGTCCCGCCTCTTCAGCTCCGCGAGCGCATCCACGTTCCGCCGCGAGCGGGCGGCGTAGCATTTGAGTCCGCCAAGCGGCGCCGCCGTGAACTTGACCATCCGCGAGGCCTTCAGGTTCGCCTGCTCCTCCCACGGATCGCGCCCGTTGTCGATCCTCGAGAATTTTGCCTCGATCGCCACGCGCCTCCCGACGTACGCCTCGGGATCCACCGCCAGCCGCCGGGCATCCGCCTCCTCCGTCGCGCGCAGGCACGCGGGAGCCGCAACGATGAGAAACGCCGCGCCCCGGCGGAGCCGATGCAGGCGCATTCGCGCCGTTGCGGGATGGCTGCGCATGTGTCACGCACGGCCCTCAGAGGCGCACCGGAACGCCCCGGGAGGCCAAATACTCCTTCATCTGCCGGATCGTGTAGGTGCCGTAGTGGGCGATGGAGGCGACGAGGACCGCGTCGGCGTGCCCCTGGGCAATCGCCTCGTAGAGGTGCTCGAGCGTGCCCGCCCCGCCCGAGGCGATGACCGGTATCCGCACCGCGTCCGCGATCAGGCGGGTCATCGGGATGTCGTACCCGGCCTTCGTGCCGTCGGCGTCCATGCTGGTGGGGAGGATCGTCCCCGCGCCGAGCCCCTCGACCTGCCTCGCCCACTCGACCGCGTCGAGCCCGGTGCCGTCCAGGCCGCCGCGCACGACCACCTCGTACCCCGACGGGACCGCGGCGGACCTCCGGGTATCGATCGCGACGACGACCGCATCCGGACCGAACTCGTGTGCCGCCTCCCGCACGAGGGCGGGCTTCCTCACCGCGGCGGTGTTGATGGCGCACCTCGCCGCCCCCGCGGCCATCAGCTCCGCGAACGATCGGATGCTGCCGACCCCGCCGCCCACGGTAAGCGGCACGTTGATGCGCGCCGCGGTCTGGCGCACCGACTGGATGAACGTCCTCCGCCGCTCCACGGTGGCGGTGATGTCGAGGAAGACGATCTCGTCCGCGCCCGCCTCGCTGTAGGCCGCGCCGCTCTCCGCGGGGTTGCCGAGCTCCTTCAGCCCGATGAAGTTGACCCCCTTGACCAGCCGCCCGTCCTTCGTGTCGAGACACGGGATGACCCGCCTGTACTCCATCGCATCCCTCCCCCCGATGTGGATAGTATGGCCGATAGGGGGATGGAGGTCAATTTGTTCGCGCCGCGCGCCGACGCGGCCTCCCGCGCGCTACCTGATCAGCCGCGTCCGCATCCGGCGCATGCTCGCGAGGCAGAGGATGACCGCCGGGATGATCAGCAGCGCGGCGCCGAGGAACGGGTGCGGGGGCCGATGCCCGAGCAGCAGGGAGCGGGCGATGGATACGGCGTGCGCGAGGGGGGAGCAGAAGGCGGCCGCCCGCAGCCATCCCGGGAACCGGTCGAGCGGAAAGAAGACGCCCGAGAAGAAGAAGAGCGGCGTCACCGCCAGTTCGAAGTAGTAGCTGAAGAAGTCGAAATTCGGGCTCAGCGTCGTCACCAGCATCGCGAGGCTCGCAAACAGGAACCCGACCGCGAGGATGAGCGGGATGACGAGAAGCGCCCACCACGACTGCACGAGGCCGAAGGCGGCCGTCACGGCGAACATCATCGCCCCGCTGAAGAGCGCCTTGCTCGCCCCCCAGGCGATGTCGCCGAGCACGACATCCTCGACGTTCACCGGCGTGGCGATGATGGCGTCGTACGTCTTCAGGTGCACCATCTTGAGGAAGCTCATGTAGGTGCACTCGTACGTGGCGGCGAACATCGCCGCGGAGACGATGATCCCGGGGGCGAGGAACTGCACGTAGGGGACCCCCTGGAGATCGCCCATGTAGCTCCCCAGGCCGAACCCCATCGCGAGCAGATACAAAACCGGGTCGCCGAGGTTCCCGATCAGGTTCACGTGGAAATACTTCAGGAATGCGTCGAGGTTCCTTCGCCACACCCTCCAGAAGCGCGCGCTCGGCCTACTCAACGAGGTTCCTCCCGGTGAACTTCAGGAACACGTCCTCGAGAAGGGCGGGTCTCCTCCGGAGGTCCCGATACCCGTGCTCCATCAGGGCCGCGAGCGGCGCGGCGCAGTCCCTGCAGTAGATGTAGAGCTTGTGCGCCGTCCTCTCGATTGTGACCGGTAGACCGGCGAGACAGGCCTCGACGACCGCCCCGTCGCGGGCGTCGGGGACGAGCTCGACGACCTCGTCGCCGATATGCTCCCGGACGAGGTCGCGCGGCGAGCCGGTGACGAGGATTCTACCCCGGTCCATGATCGCGACGCGGTCGCACAGCTCCGCGGCCTCCTCCATGTAGTGGGTCGTGACGAGGAGGGTGACGTTGCGGCGTTTCAGCTCGCGCATCCGGTCCCAGAGCAGGTGCCGCGCCTGCGGGTCGAGCCCCACCGTCGGTTCGTCGAAGACCATCAGCCGCGGGTCGTTGATCAACCCCCGCGCGATGAGCAGCCTCCGCAGCATCCCCGAGGAGAGCGTTTCGATCTCCGCGGCGCGTTTCTCCGAGAGCTGGACGAAGTCGAGGAGCTCCGCGGCGCGGCGCGCGGCGCGCTCCCGCGGGATGCCGAAGTAGCGGGCGTAGACGACGAGGTTGGCCCAGACGTTCAGGTCGCCGTCGAGGTTGTTGTCCTGGGGGACGACGCCGAGCTGCGCCTTGATCGCCGCGGGGCAGCGGTCGGGATCCATCCCGAGGACCGACAGGGCACCCGAACTCCGGGGGAGGGTGCAGTAGACCATCTTCATCGTGGTGGTCTTGCCGGCGCCGTTGGGGCCGAGCAAGCCGAAGCACTCCCCCTCCCGCACGTCGAAGTCGATGCCGTCCACCGCCGTCGCGGCGCCGTAGCGCTTGCACAGCCCCGACGCCGTCACCGCGGATGCCATGGGGGGGTCTCCGTCATAGTTTGTCGCGGGAAAGGCGAAATCTCTCCGCGGGGGCGTGGGGGGCATGCAGGCGCGGGCACGGGCGGCGAAGCCGCCGATTCCCCCGCGCGCGCCCCGTCGCCCCCTCCACGCCCCGCGATGCCCGACGAGGCATCAGCGCAGCTTGAGCATCCGGCCGGGCTCATCGCCGGGGACGATGATGCGGGAGGCCTCCTCGCGCTGCAGCTCCTTGACCTCCGCGATCATCTTCTCCACCGCGGCCTTCACCCCGGCGGGGAATTTCGCGAGCGCCTCGTCGAGGGTCGCCGCCTCTATCGGAAACTGTATCGGGATGGGGCCCGCCGCCGACATCACATGCGCCTGCCCGATGAAGAGGGGGGGGCGCGCCGGATCGTCCGTCCCGTCCGCCTTCACCGGTAGCAGCCTCCTCAGCGAGGCCACCCGCAGATCGGTGAACAGCTCCTCGCGGTAGAGGTTGCCCGCATCGACCGCGACATCCTGGACCGATTTCCCTTCAGCGCCCGCCATCGTGCACGTCCTTTCCTGCCCCCCCCGCGCGCCGAGACCCGCCGGATGGCGGGCCGACGAGCGGCAGCACCCTGTCGACCCGGAACGAAACAAGGAAACGCGGCCCGGACGACCGGCGCCGCGCGCCCAAACGCGTCCTCCGGAGCGCGTCTATCCGGCCGCTATCCCTCTCCTCGCCGGTCTTGGTGAGATACAGCCGTCGCCCGCGGTACCCGTCCCCCCGTTCCACGAACAGATAGGCCGCGTGCGGATTCTTTACAAGGTTCCGGCGGGAGAGGCGGTCGGCCATGATGAACTCGATAGTCCTCCCGCCCGCGGCGTGCGGCCGCGCGTAGAGGGCGATCGCCACCTCCCCGGAGGCGTTCGCGGTCGCCAGCACGCCGATCCCGCGTTTCTTCTCGAAGTAGTCGCCGAGCTTCACGGAGCCCCCTCAACCGAACCGGGGCCGCCGCCGGGCCCCGGATCCACCCGGGGTGCGGAAGGCGAAGGGGACGCGGCCTCGGATGCGGCGGGCGCGGGGTCCGGCGGAACAGTCTCCGCGGGCGGGTTCTCCGGGCGGCCGCCCGCGGCCGCAGGTTCCACTGCCGCCTCCCCGCCGGGGGCGGGGGCCGCGGCTTCCGCCGCGCCGCGCCGCGTATGCCTCCTCCCCCCACGACGCCGGCGGCGGCGCGGCTTCCCGTCGGGACCGAGGCGCGGCGCACTCCCCCCCGCCTCCGCCGGGGCCTTTTCAAGCTCCGGCGCGGCGGCCGCCTGCGCGGCGGGCTGTGCGGGCATCGGGGGGAGCGTCACCATCTCTTCCGTCGGATACTCGCAGGCGATCGGATGCCCGAGCAGCTTCTCGAGGGCGGGGATCATGTGCGCGCCGTATTCGCAGACGAAGCCGATCGACTTTCCGGTCTCCCCCGCCCTGCCGGTTCGGCCGACGCGGTGCACATAGTCGTCGGACTCATACGGCATGTCGTAGTTCACGACATGGGTGACCGAATCCACGTGGATGCCGCGCGCCGCGACATCGGTGGCGACGATGACCGGCGTGGTCCCCGACCTGAAGCGTTCGAGGATCTTCAGCCGCTTCTCCTGCGGCACATCCCCGCTCAACAGTCCGCACTGGACGCCGTAGCGTCCGAGCTGGCGGGCGAGGCGCTGGCAGGCGTCCCTGCGGTTGCAGAAGACGAGCACCCTGTCCGCGTTGTCGCAGCGCAGGATCCAGAGGAGGAAGGCGAGCTTCTCCGCCGCCGCGACGGCGATAAACTTCTGTTCGATCAGGTCGGTGACGAGCTGCTCCGGCTCCGACTCGATCATCACCGGGTCCACGAGCCACCTGTCCACCAACCGGATGATCTCGGGCGTCAGGGTCGCGCTGAAGAGCATCGTCTGCCGTTCGCCCGCGGGCGGCAGCTTCCCGACGATGCGGCGGACGTCGGGGATGAACCCCATGTCGAGCATCCGGTCCGCCTCGTCTATGACGAGGATCTCCGCCTCCCCGAGGCGCATATGCCCGCTCCGCGTGTAGTCGATGATGCGCCCCGGGGTCCCGACAAGTATGTCGATGGGCCTCTCGAGCGCGTCGCGCTGCTCGTGGTACCCCATCCCCCCGAAGACCACGAGGTTGTTCATGCCGCAGTACTTCCCGAGCACCTCGGCGTCCTTGTATATCTGGATGGCGAGCTCCCTCGTGGGGGCGAGAACGAACACGCGGCAGGAGCCCGGGGTGCGGTTCTCCTTCGGGTGGCGCAGGAGGTAGGTGAGCGCGCTGGCGAGGAACGCCGCCGTCTTCCCCGTGCCGGTCTGCGCCCGGCCCGTCACGTCCCTCCCTGCGAGGGCGTGGGGGAGACACTGCTGCTGGATGGGGGTGCAGTACTCGAACTGGAGGTCCTGAACGCCGCAGAGCACCTCCTTGGCGATGTCGAGGTCCGTGAAACGCGTCTTCCCCTCCGCCGGGGGCACCTCCCTCAAAAGCGGCATCCGGGGCGGCGGCGTCGGGGCGGGCGAAGGCGCATGCCCGCGGCCCGCCCCCGCGGGGCCGGGCGCCGCGGCGGGCTTTTTCGACGCCCCCCTGCGCCGCGCGGTTTGGGGGGCCTGCCCCCGCTTCCGCCCCTCGCGCGGCACCCGCGGCTCCTGCGTCCCCTTCCTCTCGCGGCGGCGCCCATCCTGCGCGCCTTCCTTCGCCCTTGCGCTTCGGCCGCCGCGGCGGCCGCGAGGCCTCGGCCCGTCGTCCTCCTCGCGGCGCGGCGCCGCGGGAAGCGGCATATTGCGGCGGAGATGATCCCGCGCATAGGGGGAGTAGGTTGCGGATTCGTCCTGTCGGGGTGCCGTGCCGGCCCCGAACAGGCCCTTGATCTTCTTGATAAACGAGAACACTCTGTGCGTCCCTCCTGTAGGAATCTGCGCCTCGATGGGAGGCGCGAAGGTGAATCGGGCGGGCGATACGGCCGGCCAGCGTGCCGCGATATGCCGGATGCGGCTTCATGTCGAGGGCTTCAGTGCCTCCGCGGGGGACACCCCGCAAAGCTGAAAAAGTATACACCAGGCGGCTCCCCGGGCGAAGCATTTATTTGCACCAGGGGTCCGGGGATCATGCAACAAAAAGTGTGGGCTTTCCGCCGAAGGGCTTAGTCAAATAGCCGGGCACAAGCTCTCCGGATTTATACACGACATACGTAAACAGCGCCAAATTGAGGTTTGCTCGTCCCTGGA